>JALERM010000005.1 GCA_022764165.1 Eubacterium sp.
AATTCAAGTACGCCTCGGCGTACTTGCTGCGAGGTGCGCGTCATGCTTTGCATGACATAATACATCTGCGCACCTCTGCAATCCGCCGGAGGCTTTATCTTGGAAGGAGATTGGACTCCCACCAAGACTAATTTGTTGCCACTCACCACCTATAGAGGTGGGAGTCTTATCTCCTTTCAAGATAATAACATTTTACCATCTTCTCCGCAAGAACCGGCCTGCCATTATTTTTTTAATTCCTCTACCAGTTCATCATACTGCGGTGCTGCAAGGAAATTGGTAATCAGGATCAGTTTCGCCTGTGGACAGCTGTGAGCAGCCCGCTCACCCAGTTCCTGATGAGTCACTACCACCTGAACATCACCCGGTATGGAGGATACCGGTGTATGTATTACCTCGATTCCTGTAATACCTGCCGCTGCCAGTTTCTTTTTCAGCACAGTGGCTCCCATGGCACTGGAACCCATGCCTGCATCACATGCGAAAGCAATTTTACTCACTTTTTCCATTACAGTCTCAGTGGTATTTTTCGCATCAATCCCTTTTGCCTGACGTTTCATACTGTCTTTTTTCGCCTGTGCTTCTTCCAGGGAGGCATCTTTACTCATAAACTTCAGGATTGGAATGGCGATCACCAGTGACACAGCAGCAGAAATCAGAACACCAAGAATCAGTCCTACATAGCTGTGGCGCTCTGCCATCATAAGGATTGCCAGAATACTTCCAGGAGAGGATGGTGCGGTAAGCCCCACATTCATCATGGTAAACACAAAAATTCCGGAAGCACCGCCGGCGATCACAGCCAGCAAAAGCAGAGGATTCATCAAAATGTATGGGAAATATATTTCATGAATACCACCGAAAAAGTGAATGATCACTGCCCCGGGAGCAGAACTTTTTGCAGTTCCTTTTCCAAAAAAACAATAAGCAAGAAGGATACCAAGTCCCGGACCCGGGTTAGCCTCTAACAGGAAGAACACTGATTTTCCGACTTCCTCCACCTGCTTTATTCCCATGGGAGATAAAATTCCATGGTTGATCGCATTATTCAAAAACAATACTTTCGCAGGCTCAATAAACAAACTGGTCAACGGCAGCAGACCGTGATTCACAAAAAAACCTACCCCTGCTTCCATCCAGCCATTGAGAACATTTACCAGCGGTGTCACACCCAGCATGGCAGCAGCTGCCAGTGCAGCTCCGATAATACCGATAGAAAAATTATTTACCAGCATCTCAAATCCGGCTTTTATTTTGTTCTGAACCAGACGGTCAAACTGTTTGATCACCCACGCAGCTGCCGGACCCACGATCATAGCACCGATAAACATAGGAACATCAGATCCCACGATGACACCCATGGTAGCAATCGCACCGATTACTCCGCCTCTTTGTCCTGCCACCACCTGTCCTCCTGTATAAGCAATCAAAAGGGGCAGCAGCATGGAGGACATGGGACCTATCAGCTGTGCAAGCGTTTCATTGGGACACCATCCGGTCGCCAGAAACAAAGCCGTAATCAGCCCCCATGCAATAAATGCGCCGATATTAGGCATTACCATTCCGCTCAAAAACCTGCCAAAAACCTGTACTTTTTCTTTCATTGACATCACACCTCATTTTTTTCTTTATTCAAAGGTATGACTGGCCAGTCAATCTCTTCTGATGCCATTATTATAATCAGAATAAACGCCGTTTTTCAACAAATAAAAGAAGAGATTTGGCACTATGGTTTAATGCCAAATCTCTTCTTTTACCGATGCTGTCTCTTACAGTTCCATGCTTCCGGATACTTCACCGTTTACTACATAATAAGCAGTGTTTTCTTCCGGTTTCACATAAACCTTTACATCAGTCATATCTTTTACTTTGTTGCCAAGTTCTTTGGTCCAGATATCTTTTACTTTTTCTGTAAGATCTTTTACTGAAACTTCTTTTCCACCGAACTGTACGTATACTTCCTGAGTTTTAACCGGTGCCTTAGCTGCTGCCTTTTTTGCCGGTGCCTTTACTTCTTCTGCAACAACTTCTTTTACAGCTTCAGCCTTAGCTTCTACAGGTTTCTTCGTTGTCTTGGTAACACTTTTTCTTGCTGCCATTACACATCCTCCTCAATTCCATAACCACTCTTTCTCCGGTCATGGCTCAATCTGCTGTCTGAAACAGCGTGGTTGTTTTTACCCGAGTAGTTTACTACGGTTTTCAAATTATTTCAAGTTTATTCCACACTTTTCATGGATTCTACCATATCCAGATTCTTTAATCTGAAATGCATGAACAAATTAACCAACACTGAAAACAGAATTGTCAGACAAATACTGTATAAATAGCTTATTTTTTTGATTTCTCTTCCAAACATCATCAGATCGATTTCTGCCGTCAGAATGACAAAACGGTGGAGGGCCAGACCAAATCCGATGCCTGTCAGTGCTCCCAGAAGCGTCAGAATGATATTTTCCCGGAATACATAAGCAGACACCTCACCATCAAAAAATCCCAGTACTTTTAATGTAGAAAGTTCTCTCCTGCGCTCACTGATATTGATATTATTTAGATTATACAGAACCACAAAGGCAAGAAGACCTGCTGCTATGACAATCACATAAATGATGGCATCCATGCTTCGGATCAGATCGGCAATCCGTCCCTCCATGGTGCTGAGCATGGTGATATTCATCACACCATCCAGTTTCATGTATTCCTTTTGAAATTCTTCTTCAAAGGCCTCCTCATTGGTTCTGTTGATGGTAAATATTTCTGTATATTCCGGTTCTGTCTGATATAGTTGCCGATACACCGATTCCGACATATAAACGTAATGGAAATAATAATTTTCCACCACATGAGACACCACGGTCTCTATCTTCTTTGTTTCACCATCTTTCAGGTATATGATATCACCTTCTGAAACACCCAGCACTTTCGCCAGTTTTTCCGACAACACCACTCCCTGATCATCCAGCTGGTATTCATCCTGCGTGATTCTGTCTTTCAGCCGGACAAACTGCCGGAACTTTTCATTATCCGGCACAACAACCAGATAAACGCTTCGTTCTTCATCTCCGACTTCCACATCGACCGACGTTTCTTTTCCTTCCATATAATTCAGAACATCTTCATCCTGATCAAGATAGTGAAACAGGGCTTCCCTTTCCTCTTCTGTGATATCACTGTTCAGATTCAAAGCGGAAGAATACACACGAATTTCTCCAAACTGCTTTTCTCCAATGGCCAAGATAGAATCTTTCAAACCAAATCCCACCATTAACAATCCCATACAGCCTCCGATACCCAGCACTGTCATCAAAAATCGCTTTTTGTAACGGAACAGATTTCTCAGTGTTGCTTTATAGGAAAAGCTCAGCCGTTTCCAGATAAACGGCAGATGTTCCAGAAGAATCCGTTTACCTTTCTTTGGTGCCTCCGGCCGCATCAGTTCAGCCGGCACCGCCCGCAGTTCATTCCAGCAGGAAAATCCTGCGGCAAGGACAGTAATACCCGTTGCCAGAAGAGCAGACGATACGGAATAACCAAGATACATAGGGGCTTGAACCACCGGCAGGTTATTATACAAAATCTTATATGCCTGTATGATAATCACGGGAAGGGTTTTCTGCCCGGCAAAGATTCCGATCAGGCTGCCCACGCAGCTGGCAAAAAACGCATAGCAAAGGTATTTTGCGGCAATGGCAGCTTTTCCATATCCCAGGGCCTTCAGCATACCGATCTGCGTGCGGTTTTCTTCTACCATACGGGTCATCGTTGTCAGACAGATCAGTGCCGCCACAAGAAAGAAGATTGCAGGAAATACTTCTCCGATGGCACCGATACGCTCTGCATCCTGCCCGTATCCCACATAAGTCTGAAGAGAATTTCTTCCCAGAATATACCAGACAGGCTTTTCCAGCTCATCCAGCTTTTCCTGTGCTTCTGCGATTTCATCTTCTCCCTCTGCGATTTCTTTTTCAGCCTTCTCCGATTCTTTGATAAATTCCTCTTCTGCGTCCTGCAGTTCTTTTTCCTTCTCCTGCAAAGTTTCCTCCGCTTCTTTTAATGAGGCTTCTCCGCTTTTTATCGTTTTCCTGGCTTTGTCCAGCTCCTTCTCCCCTTCTTTCAGCTGATTTTGCTTGGACTGTAACGTTTTCTCTGCCTGAGCAAGCTGAGCTTTTCCCAAGGCAATCTGCTGTTCGCCGGCTGCCAGCTGGGCTTTTCCATCTTCCAGCTGCACTCTCCCGGCTGCAAGAACTGCCCGGGACTGTTCCGCCTGCTCTTTGGCCTGCAGAAGTTCCTCTTCCTGCACAGCCAGTTCCTGTTTTCCTGCTTCAATCTGCAAAAGACCCTGCTCATATGCCTCTATTCCCTGCTTAGCCTGAGCAATGGCTGTTTCCAGCTGCGTTTTTGATTCCTGCAGTTCTTCCAGAGTCGGCTGCTGATCTTCATCTTCCGGGTCAGGCAATTCCATCTGCTGATCGACCTGTTCCAGGAATTCTCCCAACCTCTGATTGACCTCTTCCAGAGATTGTTCCAGCTGCGGGAGCATTTCTCTGGCCTGCTCCACCTCCGCTGCTTTCTCCTGAAGCAATGTCTCTGACTGTTCCAGCTGCTCCTTTGCCAAAGCCAGCTGCTCTTCTCCGGCTGCAATCCGGGCATCCCCCTGGGCAAGTTGTTCTTCTCCAGCCAGAAGCTCCTGCTCTTTCTGAGCCAGCTGCTGACGGACATTCGCCAGTCTGGCCTCATTCTGTTTCAGAGTTTGTCTCTGACTGTCAAGCTGTGACCATGCAGTACTTAACTGAGACTTCCCACTCTCCAGTTCTTTTTGCTGTTTTGCCAGTTCATCTTTTCCATCCTGCAGTTCCTGTTTTTTCTCCTGAATCTCCTCTTTGCCGTCCTGCAGCTGTTTTTTTCCATCCTCCAGCTCCTCTCTGGCATCCTTCAGTTTTTTGCGGGCATCAGCAATTTCCTGTTTTGCAGCATCGATATCTTCCTGCCCGTCCGCCTTGATTTTCGCATAGCGAATCTCACACTGTTCATCTTCGATTCCCTGAATCCGGTCTTTCACCTCATCGACCAGATCTTCATAATCATCATCGTAGCAAATGTATGTTTCCGCTTCATCCACAGTCAGATAAATCTCCGTATACACATCCAGTGTAAATGCTTCCGGTAAAAGGATACCGAATCCACTGACAGAACCATTTCCTATAGTACTGGTTCCTCTGTCCAGACTGAGATAGAAGGGACTGGTTCCTGTACCTACAATGGTATATTCGTTCAGCAGCAGCGTATCTTCCAGAGACTTATCTTCCTCTCCCGAATCAAGAAAAACTGTATCCCCGATTTGCAAATTTACAGACTCCATAAATTTCTGATCCATGAAAATCTCGTCTGCTTTCTCAGGGATTCTTCCCTCCTCAATAGTAAGCTGATTCATATCCTTTGTATACGACATCAGATGCAGAACCGGCTGAGAGTTCGCCATCTGGCAAAGGACATCCGCACTATAAGCGGGATTCACTGCCTTTATTCCCCGAATCTGCTCCAGGGCATCCACATCTTCATCCGTCAGCCCCAGCGTACTGAGGACCCTGATATCCATCAGATTCACATCATCATAATATGTATCTGCGGAAAGCTTCATATCCGGGCAGGCTGCACGCACACCCGAGAAAAATGCCACTCCCAGAATGACGATTGCCATGATAGAAAGGAATCGGTTCCGGCTGGCACGGACTTCTCTGAAAAAATCTTTAATAAGTGTATGCTTTTTCTTCATACCATCACCATACTAATAATAAATCCATATGTGTCGTCTTCACCCAATTGTGTTATTCTACTCAACACACCATGTTGTCAATTGTTTTAGAGTAGGTTATGTACACAAAATGCAGCTATTAATATCACAACCAAAGTTACTAGATTATGCATTCAAACTACCTCTATGACTCAGACGCAATATCAGAAGTATTCTTATTTGCTTTTTCATCAAAAAAGTATTGATAGTCCCCCCAGTTCCAATCATCGAAATATCCATCATCCACAAGCTCTGCAAAATCTTTTGCCGCCATAACTGTCGCATACCTAATTTTATCTCCAAGTATTTTTTTCACCTTTGGTAGTGCATTACCAGGAAACTCATTTTTTGTAACAGGAGAAAAGCCAAGACCTTTGATAGCGTTTGCAAATCTCTCTATAGTTTCTTCCTTCGAAAACTGTTCTGGCTTAACTTGACGAGAAGCTTTATTTTGATGATTTCTCTGATCCTTATCTACTCTCCTCTTTCTCGGAAGTGAACTGCCAATACTTGAGGAGACTGGTACATCATTTTTACCATCGTAGATAACAACACAATGAATCGTCTTTATTAATTCTTCATGCTCTAAACTGCCAGAAAACTCAACATTATTAATAATTATTTCTTTTGATAATTTTATTTTTTCAAGAATTTGATCCTTATTAGCATTATTAACTTTAAGATATTTCAACAAGTTCTTCTTCGAAGTCCCTTTAAATTCAAGTAGATAGCTACTATACTTTCCATCAAAACAATAAAAGAATGCATCACAAGACTGAAAATCCGGATTTATATACTCTGTTATTTTATCGAAATTCAATGTTGATACTTTACTTAGTTTTTCAGAATGTATTTTCAGCCATTCCTGTGCTGTATCAAGCTGATTTCCTCTTTTAAAATCTTCAGAGGTTTGTTCCATACTTCTAAGATTTCTCACCAGAGACACATAATATAGAGTTGATACGATTCCTTCATCCGGAAATTCAGGTGGTGAGTTCATTTCGTTTTCCATCAATTCAATAATACTCACCATTTTATTCTTCCTCTAATAAACGCTCAAGATCATCTAGTGGAGACGCTAACAATTCATACAATTCACTCATTCCATATTCACTATAAGAAAGATTTGTACCCATGATTCCATTTTCACTAGTTCTCTCTGTCATATAAACATTTAGCTTATCCATAGTGTCATACTTATCACAAAAAATCTCAATTGCACGAATAAAGTAAGGACTATGTGATGAAATTACAATTTTTAAATTATACGTTTTCTGTAGAAATACCAATAGCTTAGCATATTCTATTTGCCATTTAGGATGAAGGTTTATTTCCGGCTCATCCAATATCAATATATCACCTGGTAAAACTACACCAATTCTTAATGCATACTCGAGTAACGCAATTGATTTCAATCCAGTTGATACATTCTGTGGATGGATGGTGTCTTTATAAAAATCATCCTTAAATTCAACTCCTACCTTTTGATAATAATCTGCTTGACCTCCCATTAAATCTCTTAAATTGGATAATACACTATCTATAGCAATTATATTTACATCATCTAACGCATTATCATTTTGTTTCCTAAGATTACTATAAAAAAGAGGATTTCTCTCTATAAAGTTTGGAGAAAGCAACATTCTCAAGAAAGTAGTTTGAGACATTCCCATGATAGGCCTAGATAGCAAATCATAAATTTTAGGTGACTCCAAGTAATACACATGATGTACTGTTCTTATCGGAGCAGAAAGAACTAATTTATTTGCCGTAAAATATAATTCTATCTCTCTTTCTTCATTATCAATAATTTTAATACAAGCATTATCATATCCTATTCTTATATGCTGCTTTTTAAAAATATTTTCAAATGAATTATTTATCATTTTTGCTTGTGCATTCAATTCATCAATTTGTAAACCAGCAAAACCAGTAATTGTATCAAAAACCCAATTCTGAATCACGCTAGAACTATTTTCTATAAAGATATATTCATCTCTTTTAGCATACAATTGCATATAATCTATACAGTACTGTTCTAAATATTGATGAAGATTTTCAATAATATCCGGATCTATCGAACTGATAATCTCATCAACCAAGTCATAACTGCTCTCAGCAAATGCGACTTGAAAATCTTCAATTGCAATTCTAAAATTTTCACTTTCAGAATATCTTCTTCTTAATGCCTCTGCTTTACTTGTTCTCCTTCGTTTTGCAGAAAAATTAGCCAAACAATAATCCTCTATCCAAGCACTTTTAATCTCCAAATATTTTTCAATTTTAGTTTTTACAAACTCTGAATAAAATTCTCCCCATTCCGCCATATTTTGGTAGCATGCGAACATTATTTTGCCGATAGTACTTTTTCCAGTATTATTTTCACCACCAATAATCGTAATACCTTCAAAATCAACATCCATTTCTTCTATAACACCAATGTTTTCAATGTGTACCCTCATCTTTTCACTTCCTTACTAAATTTAATCTAAATTCATTCACTCATAGCATTTAGTAGATTATATCACTTATATTAATCTCTTTATACCATTCAATCTATATATCTACATCTTTTAGTTTTAATGACACTTTTTTCATGTCTTCTATAATCTCAATCAATCGTATTTTTAAAGCAATGATCCACTCATCATCTGTAGCAGAAGGCTTAAATCCTTTTACTTCTATATTAAAATCCTGCATTTCTTTCCCATCTCCTTTTTGATCGGGAGTCAAAACAATAACTTTCTTCGCTGGAAAACTATTTAACCTACCCCATTTTCCTCCATATTGGTACTTAGATCGCAAGTTACTAGCATACGCCTGAAATTGCTGAATACTTGACCATTTTCCATTTTCCCAAAAAGAGTTTATTTTCCTATATTTACACTCCACCACAATAGAACCTATATACCACCCATTATTTTCATCGTAAGTATTAATCAAAATATCTGGTCTATTATGTCTATTTTCTGGTGTTTTAGCCATATAAACTGGATTGGCTAAACTAGTAGTAGTTTCATCATAACCCAAAGGTGCATCAAAAATAACCTCTAATCGTGTTTCTCCGTCAGAAAAAATGATTTTTGAACCGGTATGCAAATATGGAAACAACATTTTCTTAGCATATAGGTCAAGAAGATCTCCTGAAATATTAGGAAATGAATTTTCCAACATTCTGCATATCTTTATGAAACACCACATTTCATACAAATAGCTACTTTTTTTCCATGTATATGAATATTGAGGATCAAAATCAACTTTAAAAGTATTTGTTCTCATTTCATTATGCATCTGATACAAAACATTATACCTACTATCCATAAAAAACGAATGTGGAATATAAGGAGATAATACTTCTCCAACAGTAGCATACCATTCTGTAGTACGAATTAGCGAAGTAATCTTCTTCAATTTTCTCGCCGCATATTTAAAACTTTCTACACTTTTTAACCATTCAATGCGATATTGTTTTGATTCTTTTTCAATAAATTCATAATCATTATTATCAATTATTTCAATAAATTCATTCAAACGCTTATCATAGTTTTGTAGTATCATTTTTAATATCCGGTTATCTTGAATATCATAATTTATTACTTTTTCCGGAACTTGATAAAATGCCTCCGAACCAGCACGAGTAATATACCTCCGAACACTCTTCTCATCCAATGTACAATTCTTTGTATCTAATACTCGTTTATATCGAGTGCTGATTTGATATCTTGGGCAATCCGCAATATCAATTAAAGCGGGGAGAATTTTTTTCGAATACTTTTGCATAATAATGAAATCATGTAAAACCTTAGGTGGTATATTTCCATGTCGTTTTGTTCCCAATCCTAGATTTCTTCGCACAAGATCTTGAGCAAGACCTGTAATTTCATTCTCAAGATCATCTTTCATCATAATCCATTCATTTTCACTAAAAGGTTTGGGATTTACTTTAAGTGTCGAATAATAGTATTGCTGTGTACAATATACGACAATCAAAAATGTATCAACACACAGTGCATCGTATCCTTTATTATGTTTATAAAGAAAAAATGTATCTTTTCTAGGATACCTATATATGTCTCCCTGCTCATCAAATTCCATTTCCTCTTCGTTTGGAGGAACAATATCCAGTGCTTCCAAATATAGTCTTGCACTAATATCCTCTGCATCAAAAAGAATTTCAATTTCTTCATTTTCTTCAATTTGAAATGAATCCAAGCTATGCTCCCAAGCTTCCTTCTCTGAAATGTAAAAATGCCCCTTAGATTTATTTTTAAATTCAGGATAATTTCGAGTCAATTCAAATTCAAAGGGTAGATTAGATGCAATACCCATAAGCCTTTAACTCCTTCTGTTTTTGACTTAATACTTCTCTACATTTTTCAAATGAAGACAATTCATGATATTTATCAAAAATTGACTCAAAAGAATCTTCTTGCTTACTGTCCAGAATATCTCCAAGTTCATTTTCAGAACCACGTACTTTTGTCAAAACCCGCTGGGCAACCTGAATATCAATTCCATCTGAAATAGAAAATTCAGATTGAAATGCCACTGGCAAATTTGCCAAATATAAGTCTATACTTTTTACTACTCGTGGACCTACACCAAATTTAGAACTGGCTCTATGCAGCATAATATGAATATCCCAAAGTAACTCATGTACTTTACAATTTGAAATTGGATCAACACATATTTTTTTGTAATCTTCCATACTCCAAATAGGTGTACTTATTGTTTTATTGTATTTTTTTGCTGCCACATCCCAGTCCGTAGCATAATTTAGTACGTTCAATTCTATTACATTTGCTCTATCCAATACTTTATCTGAGAAATGGTATGTTGATTCATCTATATTTACAGTTCCAATAAACTTAACATTTTCTCCAATATTGATACTGCTCGGATAGTCTTTCGAATTATATAATTTACCACTATATTGTTCATCATATAATTGAAGATTACGTTTTCCTTCTGGCCTTTCCAGCAAAGATAAAAATTGACTGAAATAATGTTCTACTCTAGCTAAATTCATTTCATCAAAGCAAACAAGATATATCTTATCTTTATTTTCTGTTTTTTGTGCCTTTACCAGAAAATCTACAAACCCCGAATCTGATGGTCTATAAACCATATGCACCAAGTCAACATATCCTAACAAATCCGAATCATCATTCCATGAAGGTCTCACAGGTATAAAAAGGAATCTTTTGTCTGCATCTGGATCTGTTGTAGTTTTTATACCAATTGCATTCGCATACATATCTACAATACATGATTTTCCAGTACCACTTAGTCCAGATAAAATAACTAAATTTCCGCATTTAACGGAAGTATGAAAATTAATAAAATCTTTAATATCATAATGAAGGCCGGATTTTGTACTGTGATAGTCCATCATTTGGATAATACCTTCATCTGTTTTACTTGGTTCATGCAATTGTATGGATGTACCTATTTTCGCCTCCTCTACAACTTTTTCCGTAACATTTTGCTCTTCTCTGATTGTTTCACAAACATTCTCTATTTTAACATCTGCAGAATCTGATCCCATATCATTACTAATAACTTCCACAAAATTCGGGGTCATGGCAATTTCAGTTGCATCCTCTTCATCATCAATGATTTTACTTTCAATAATTTTGTAAACACTTTCAGGTACAAACATCAATGAAGGATTCACACTTTCTTGGAATACAACTTTATTGAAATATGTATTTATTTCTAACGATACCAAGTTATCACATTCTACAACCAGACCTCCACTACTCGCTTGATAATTTTTAATGACATGACCTACCGCATAAAATTTGTTATCCTCATACCATATAATAAAAGATGGGGTAAATGCATCTGGATCATATCCATATGTTGCTCCTAATGACCTTCTTTCTTGAATTAATGTCCTAAATTCCCCTAAAGATTTACATGTTCTAAAAAGTCTAAAACTATGATCATATTCCCAAGCCTCTACTTCATCCGTCTTTTTTCCAAAAACTGGTAATGGATAGAATCTATCATCTAAACAAAACCCTCTCGGACGCGGAACCAAACTAGCTCTTGAATTTTGTAATTTCCCTCCATTTCCATCTCCCGTTTTTTTGTACGTATATATAAAAACTTTATCCTCTACAGCTTTCTTAAAATACTCAATTCTTGAATTGTTATCGGCATATTGATCGTCATCTATATCAGTTTCCCTATCAAATGAACTCATATAACCTGTTACAATCGTTATATCTTGTTGCGGTAAAGTTAATGATTTGATTGAATATTGAATACTATTCGGAGCATTAATGAAGACATTATTTCTTTTATTTCTGTCATCATCATTGTCTGATAAATCTGCTAAAATTCCAATATACTGTCTATCCCATACTTTCATTATCATAACCTCGCTATTATTGACCTAATATTCCTCGCAGTGTTAACTTTTTGAACTGCCCTTTCTTTTATCATCTGAATTTGCTCAAATGTAAAATCATTTTCAGAAATCCAAACTCGATTAAATATATTCCAATCTACTTCATTAATGGAATCCAAATCCTGTAGAATTGAAAGATTATGTAATTTAATATCCTCTGTACTTATCTTAGATTTTGTAAAACACAATATTTTAGGTGCTCGTTGCAAAATTTGCTCTAAATACCCTACTTCATCCTTTAGACTTTTTACCTGTTCTTGCAACCTTGCTATTAAAATATTAGATGCTACTATTCTATTTTCTAAGTCTTTATTTTCACAAAGCAATCGGATGTTTTCTTTTTTTACTACATCCAGTTCCCTTGATTTACTATCTAATTGTATTTTGTAACTTTGTATCTTAGATTGTAATTGTTTATTCCTCTGCTTTTGTTCTTCTAACTTGTTGTCAACTAGTTTTTCTTCAGAATCACAGTTTAACTCTTGATAATGTTTTATGTCTTTACTATGTACATTTTGAATATTTACTTCCTTATTGCCCTCGTTTTCATTTGCTGAACCATCATAAACTAGTAGCTTTTCAATACGTCGTTCAGCTTCCATTTTTTCAGAAATACTGCCTGACCATAATCTTGTAATTTCTATTACAGGATCATTAATAGTACACTCTCTCACTCCTCTCAAAAATACTGTACTACGTTGTTCCCCCTTTTTCATTGGCTTACGCAATGCTGAAACTATGATTTTAACAGGAACCTTCTCTAAATTTCTAAATCCATCAATAGTAAATGTCTTCAACTTTAATGACCGTAAGACTGCTTCTCGAGTTTCTGTTTTCAATGTTTTAGCTACTGCTTGTGCAAACTCAATTTCATCCATGTGTCATTTTCCTCCTAAAGTATACACATATTTTTACAAATAGCATTATTATTCAAAAGTCTTCCTCAATTACAATTGTGAACTTCCCGTAAAATTGACTCTCAACGATACAAATGGTGTATTTTCAAGGTTTTCTGCGTGTTTTTAGCAATAGAATCGAGAGATAATTAACTCTACACAAAATGCTATAAAACTTTCCATTAATGACATAAATAAGCCATTTTTATAAACGATAGCTACAATTTCGGGAAGTTCACAAACCGTGTTGCTTTATTCTTTTCCAACATCTCATTTATATCTTTTCTATAATCTTTGCTAATTTTTCTTCGTATTCTTCTTTTGTAAGTATATTGTCAGCTAGAGCCTGCTTTAATTTGGATATTTCATCAGTAGATGCTTTTTCCTCTAATAATGCTTGCCTTTTTTTGGGAAGAGTAAAGTTCTGAGGTTTTGAAAACAGACCAAGCAAACCGGCTTTTTTATCTATCTTTTTTTCATTATACTCATCCATTTCAAGTTTCAATCTATTAAATGTATCCGCAATATTTTCTATCTGGATTCCATTTCCATAGAAAATGTACTCTTCTGATGCCTTAATCCATAGTGCAGGAACTATATTGATTGCAGGAGCAATCGGTTCGCCTAAGAGGGGATATAATTCATCATTCTTTTTTACATCTGAAAATTTGCCGTCTTCTCTTCCAATAAGAGCAGGGACATCTTCTAAGTATGTTGAGAAAACTCTTCCAATCTGATTCACACAAGTATACTTTTTTGACCGGATAGCTTTCATGTTGAATTTATCCCCAATAGTAGTTCTGTTATCTTCAAATAAATCTTTTCCTGCCGCTTCTTTTAAATTTCCTGCTTTGTGTGCTGATACATTACTTTTTCTAGCTTTTTCATCTATAATAGCAGCGTATGGCTGCATTCCTGCAAAAGTGATTTTTTTCGTTTTGAATACACCTTTCACTTCTTCTCTGTAAGTGGGACGGTATATATATTCTCTTTGTATGACCCTAAAGTCTTTAATTTCAGAGTATTTTATTATTGTTCCAAATATTTCAAAGTATTCTCTCATTAGAAACTCAACACATCGGCCACTTCTTCTACCGTGTCCATTCCCTAAGAAAATGTTATCTCATTGGCATACTTGTTTTCTTTTGTAAAATTATCCCAAAGACGAAGCAACTTTTGTTCCACTCGAATGTCATTTTAGATTTTCTTCCAATCTTTCAAGTCTTCCAGAAATTCTTTTCTTTGCTGTATGTAAAACATCATCTGTCAAAATATCCTATCTGAATTTCATTTATAAAAGCATTTGCAGACCATAGAAGTCTCTGGCCTGTATTGTACCAATATTTCTTCAGATAATAGTCTTTATTTTTCAGTATACCTAGTTCATACCATTCAGTCTGAATATAGTGACAGTGCAAATTGGGGTTATCCCACCGCACCACTGTAGTGTTTGTGCCATGGAGTACAGTAACATCAATGATATACGGTACACGATCGGACATTCTCCAGCTAAAAAGTCCCGTACCGTAAGAAAAGATAATCTTGGAGCTTTGTGCCTAGAGCAGTACATATTCATCCGGCAAATAATCTGACAACGTATAGATTCCCTTGCGCACACGATCTAATTTACCCATATCCATATACTTTTTCAGCATGAGGCAACTGATTCCTGCCTGCTCTACCTGAGATGTTCGAATAAAGCCATCTCCCTCTCCAGCATGAGAGCAAAGTTGTTCCCAAATCTGATTCACACCAATCACCTGCAGTTTTACATTCATGCTTCATATTATGATTAGCACGTCAAAAGGGTAAAAAATAAGATCCTTTTTTCGACATAGGACCTTGAAAACTGAATATATTGCTGTACACTACGCTAGCAAACCAAAATAGAGTGAATTTTTCAACCTATTTATGCTTGATTTCA
>JALERM010000093.1 GCA_022764165.1 Eubacterium sp.
GGTTCGGAAACCACGGTAGAAGATAGAAAACAGATTACGGAGCATGAAGGAATTTTTGGCATTGAAAAAGGTGATTGGGAAAATGAAAGAAAACTTCGTTCTATGCAGGCTGAACTTTCGGACAATGAAATAAATAAAGAAGCAAAGCTTTTGTACGGCAGTTCTGACAAGTACGGTATTTATCAGTTGAAGCATAATCCGGAATTAGATCATTTGCGGTTTGAGGGCACAGAGTCTTTAAAGCGTATGGGTATTACAAAGGACAATTTTGATGCTATCAAGCCAGAAAATTATGAACTGATTTATGTAGGAAATCTGTCTGAACTGCAAGAGCAGACAGAGGGCGAAATGCTGGAAGCAATCTATGAGAAATTCAATATAGACCACCCGGAAGATTACAGAGGGCATTCCCTGTCTGTCAGTGATATTGTGGTCCTGCATCAGAATGGGAAAAACAGTGCTCATTTTGTGGATTCCTTTGGATTTACCGGACTTTCTGATTTTATGCAGACTTTGGAGGGAGTAAAAGAGCAGGAAGCGGAGATTGACACCTCTGGACAGGATGTCCAGAAGTCAGAGCCGGAGAAACAGGAGCTGGAGACTTCGGACAACACGTTGGAAGATGGGGATGAAATCATTGACCTTGGTGATGAAAAGGAACAGGTGCTTGCAGATATGAAGAAATCCTTGGAGATTGGGGAAGAAACCGAGCTTGCCTTTCAGATTGCAGACCGCTATATCAGTATCCAAGAGGTGGATGGAGGCTATGATTATTCCATTATGGGAGCCGATTATAAGGAGATTGACGGTGGAGTTTATGACAATCCGGATGTGACAATTAGGGAGGCACTGACAGACATCATAGATGATTTGAAATCCGCTCCAGACCATAACGGAGCGAAAGGGAGTATTAAGGAAAAGGATGAGCTGATACCGATTGATTATGATGGATTGATGGAAAAGGTTGAGGAAGCCAATGAAGTTGTACCAAAAAATCAAGAGAGCAGCATCATAGCAGATTTCAGGGCAAAGACCAATGAAATGTTCCATGACATTAGTGAAATGAATCCGGCAGAAATAGAAGAAACGATAAAATGCCATGTACAGGCAAAGATTGATGAGTATGATATTGATGCCACAATCATTGATGCTGTTGTTGTAGGAAGCAGGTGTAGAGGTTTGGAGAAGGACAGCTCTGATCTTGATGTGGTAGTGGAACTTTCTACGAATGAGAGAGAGGATGACTTATTCAATGCGTTTAATGAGGACGGGTTACATATCGGTGAGGTAAAGGTTGACATCAATCCGATTACTGCCCAACGTACCGGGACACTGGAAACGTATCTGCCACAGGCTGAGAAGTATCTGGAGAGCATCCGGCAGGAAAGGGAGCAGGAGCTGACACAACAGATGCATACACAGGGCGAAATGAAGAAAGAAGAGGTTGAAGTAACATTGATGGTATCCGAGTGTGGAGAATTTCATAATTTGGGAGAATTTTATGAGAATATTCCCACAGTAGAGGAGGCAATCGCTATCTGGAAACAGATACCGCCAGAACGAATGCATGGCATTCCTGCAATCGGCATCAATGTTCACAGACCGGGAGAAGAAAACTATATGGATGACGAAGTTGACCTGTTATCTGGTAACCGGATTGATCTGGAGATATTAGAACATATCCCAAGTATAACCAGTGAACCGAAGGCTATGGAAGTCATTGCAGAGCTTGTAGCAAAGCTGCCTGAAATGGAGATAGATGGTGTCATGTCTGAAGATATGGAAGCAAAGGTATGGGAGAAACGTATACCGGATTTGACACCTGCAGAACAGCTTGCTGTGGAAATTGACCGTTTCAGCCATGATTATGATATTTATTCCTACCGCAACAACAACCCAAATATGACGGAAAGCGTGTCAGAGATTTCCGAGATGATAGTTCAAGGGAATACGGAGCCTATTACAGACTGGTTGAACGAGGTTATTTCCGAGGGAGCTTTGCCAGACGAAATGCAAAGGGCAAAAGTATTGCTGGAAAAATTGGCTGAATACAAGCCTCTTGCCAAGATTGAAGAAATGGAAGAACAAAATTATAACATGATTGACAATGTGCTGAATAATGGTGCAGAGAAAGCACAGAGGGAAGCAAACAAGAAGAATCAGGAACAATCTGCGGTAAAAGTTTCCTTAAAAGCTAGATTGGCTGAGAAAAAAGCACAGGTGGAAGGTTGTGGACAGGAACATGAAGTACAGGAAAATACAAAGAAAAATCAGAGGGAGATATAAGCGATGAATAATAAATTTACAGTAGAAGAAGTTAATTTAATCTGCATTTTTGAGTGTAAGAGCAGGACAAAGGTTATAAGTGATATTAAAAAAGCGATTAAGCATTTGGATGATGGTGAAATGGTAGAATTGTCAAATCGGGTAGTTGCCAAGTTGAATAATATGACAGATAAAGAATTCGCAGTGATGGAGTTTGTAGTAACGGAATAGAAATAGTTTTGCTGGCAGAGCATGGAAATGCATGTGTTTTGCCAGCATAAATTATATTAGCTTGACACAAAAATATTACGGGTGTAATATTTAACACGAGAGAATTTTTTTTAGTTTAAAATCTTACAAGTGTAATATTAAAGGCGAGTAGGAAATATATTTTGTAAAGAACGGAGGTTAGACAAAGGTGAAGCGTAGAGTAAGAAGGAAAAAGAAACAAAGAACGACAATTTGTTTGACGGTATTTGTGTTGGGAATAACGTTTATTGGAGCTATTGTATGTATTGGCATTTTGTATAGAAAGCAAAATACATTGGTTTCTCCAGAAGAACTTTTAGTTGAATATATGAATCATATTCCAAAGCAGGAGTATGAAGAAATGTATGCGATGTTAAACATTGAAGCATCAAGAAATATAAGTCAGGATGATTTTGTAAAGCGAAATTCGGCTATTTATGAAGGTATTGAAGTGGACAATATGGAGATTGAAGTTACAGCATATGATGAGGAACGAAAAGCAGTAACTTATCAAACTTCTTTTGATACGGTAGCAGGTAATATCAGTTTTGAAAATGAGGCAATTTTTCAGAAGGACGAAGAGGGATATGAGTTGGTATGGGACGATTCACTGATCTTTCCGAAATTAGGTTCAACAGACAAGGTAAAGATTTCTACCACGCAGGCAAATCGAGGGGATATTTTGGATAGAAATGGGCGGGTTCTTGCCGGAAAAGGCGTTGCATCTTCGGTTGGAATTGTACCGGGAAAATTGGAAGATAGAGATGAAGCTATTCAGCAAATAGCAGAGTTGTTGGAAATTGAACCAGAAGTGATTGAAAAGATACTGTCTGCAAAGTGGGTAAAAGAAGATTCCTTTGTACCAATTAAAACGATTCCTAAAGTGGCAGAAATTGAGTTAATGAAAATCGAGCCGGATGAAGAGGTGTTGAAAGAGAATGAAAGACAAAAAAAATTGCTTGAAATTCCGGGAGTGATGATATCTGACACTGAGGTGCGAGAGTATCCATTAGGTGAGGCAGCTGCGCATTTAGTAGGTTATGTACAGAGTGTTACCGCAGAAGATTTAGAGAACCATGCGGGAGAGGGATATACAGCCAATAGCGTAATGGGTAAAAGCGGAATGGAAGGTTTATTTGAAAAAGAACTGAAAGGACAAAACGGCTGCGACATTTATATTGTAGATTCTAATGGGAACAAGAAAGCGGAACTTGCGAGCATATTTGTACAGGATGGAAAGGACATACAACTAACTATAGATGCTGAACTTCAGAGGTCATTATATGAGCAGTTTAAAGAAGATAAAAGTTGTTCTGTAGCGATGAACCCGTATACAGGAGAAGTTTTGGCTTTGGTCAGTACACCGTCCTATGATAATAATGATTTCATCATGGGGTTATCTAATGAACAGTGGACTGCACTGAACGAGGACGAGAATAAGCCGATGTATAATCGCTTTCGACAGGTATGGTGTCCTGGATCGACTTTCAAACCGATAATTGCAGCAATTGGGTTGGAATCAGAAGCAATTGATCCGATGGAGGACTATGGAAATGAAGGGTTAAGTTGGCAAAAAGATTCTTCATGGGGGTCTTATTGTGTGACTACACTTCATACATATGAACCTGTCATTTTAGAGAATGCATTAATTTATTCAGATAATATTTATTTTGCAAAAGCTGCATTAAAAATTGGTACAGAAGAGATGGAAAGCTCATTGACGGAACTGGGATTTAATGAAGAGATTCCATTTGATATTAAGATGGCAAAATCACAATACTCTAATACAGAAAACATTGAAACGGAAATACAATTAGCAGACAGTGGTTATGGACAAGGACAGGTTTTGGTAAATCCTTTGCATATGGCATGTATCTATTCTGCTTTCTGTAATGAGGGAAATATCATTAAACCTTATTTGGTTTATCAGAATGAAGCAGCTGTCACGTATTGGATGCCGGGAGCATTTTCTAAGGAAACAGCAAACCGGGTATTAGAAGGAACAAAAAGAGTTGTGAATGATTCTCATGGAACCGGATATGCAGCCCATCGGGATGATATTGTTTTGGCTGGAAAGACAGGTACCGCAGAGATTAAGGCATCGAAGGATGATACTTCGGGTACGGAACTGGGATGGTTTGCTATTTATACGACAGATAATACAGTGGAACACCCTATATTGATTATCAGCATGGTAGAGGATGTAAAAGGAAGAGGAGGAAGTGGCTATGTCGTTAAAAAGGATAGTGCAGTTTTGGAGGAGTGGTTTCATAGTAATTAGCATTATGACGTTGCTTAGCGTTTCTGGGTGTAGTGATATATCTTCGGAAGAAGTACCTTTTGTAGATAGTGAAGATGAGGTACAAGTTCAACAGCAGAATACGAAGGAAAATGAAGAGGAGATTATAAATACTTGTTTGCATCTTTATGAAAATGCAGCAGAGGAAAACAAGATTGCTGATTTAGAAGTGGTTCGCAGTATTGTAAATCAGTTTGGGGAAAATGGGTATTCCGCTGTTGACAGTAAAAACCAAGTTGATATGACCCAAGCGGATCAGGTAGTAGAATTTTGTGAGATTGTAGAGACACAGGGAGAAGCTGAAATAACAATTATTGAAGTTGGTTATTCAGGGGGATTTGTCAAATATGATTTGAATACAAAAGATGGAAAAGTCAATGTGGTCAATACCTGTTATAAATATGAAAACGGAAATATGCAAAGAGAGGCTACAATAAGCTATCAGGCTGAAAATTGGAGCTATACAAAAGAAGGATATCTTATGTTTTCAGGGGTCTGGTTCTCAGAAGAATTATATCTTCTTACATTAAGTGGAGCAGAGGAGCATACCGCATTACGAGTTCAGCCATTGGATGAAACATACCGGGAGTTGAGTCGGAAATATCTTCTTTCAATCGGATTTGAACAGAATAATATGTTTCTTGTAGATTGGAGTGAGGATGATTTTGGAGAATTGAATTTCTACGATATGTTTGACCTGCTCTATCCAAAAGTTTATGGGACAAATATTCCTTATGTTGCAGATGACAATTTGGGAGTTGGCGCTGTTTATCAAATACCCAAGGATGATTTTGAGCGTGTTATCCTGCCCTATTTCGATATTGATAGTGAAACATTGCAATCCAAAACCATCTATAATGCAGAGGATAAAACATATGAATATAAACCGAGAGGATTTGAGGAAGTAGAGTATCCGGAATACCCATATTCAGAGGTAATCGGATTCACAGAAAACGGTGATGGAACACTTACTCTGACAGCCAATGTGGTGTTTCCGTATGTGGGGGATTCTAAAGTATATGCACATGAGGTTGTAGTTCGTCCTTTAGAGAATGGAGGAGTACAGTATGTGTCTAACCGAATTATACCATCAGAGGATAATTGTGAGGAAACATGGCATACACCTCGCCTGACAGCGAAGGAATGGGATGAAATATATGGAGGTAAATGATGGAAGATGTGAAATGGATGTTTAGAAAGTGCGGATTTCCAATTTTGATATTCTTGTTTGTTGTTATAGTTGGTACGGTCTGTTGGGAAAAATTGAAAACGGAGAAACCTCAAAATGTAGCAGAGGAAGTATGGGAACCTCCTGTAGAAATCGAGAACAGCGAAGAGGTATCGGTAGAGGAAACAGATACGGAATCTTCTATGGAGTCTGTATATTGGTTCGTGCCTCAATCTGAGGAGTGCTTAATTACAGATGAGGAAAAGAAAGAATTACAAAGTATGGTATTATCAGCAGCCGAATCAGTCAGTGAAATATATGTGGATATAGTAATTTCAGATGCACCAAACTATTCTTCTGGTATTAGTGACTTCACTAGCGAACAGCGAAAAGTTGTTGTAGAACACTTGGGCAGTAAAGGATTGGTGAGTGTAGAAGAAGATACTTATATGCAAAATTCAGAACTAATTGAGAATTTTTATTCAGATTATTTGAATGGTCAAGATTCGATGATTACCGTGTTTGAGGTAGAGAAAGATGGATTGATTGGAGCAGTAACCTTTATTTATCGGAAAGGAAAGTTACAGAACTATTATATTGGGGTTCGATGGAAGCAAGGCGGAGTGCCCGAAATACAAGGAACTTCTGTAAGTGATGTGGCTGAAATAAAACTGACAGAAAAAGGATATTTTATCTATGCCTATAAAGAAGTTATGGCTCATGCAAGTCTAAGGCAGTATTGGAGGATAAAACCTCTTTCCGAAAGATGCAGAGAACTAACTGAGAAATACATTTCGGGATTAAGCTATGTAAATTATAATATGCTCGTTGTAAACTGGGATAGCAGCAATGTGGAAGACATATTGATGCCCTGTATGTTTGAAGATTTTTATCGTATTCATACGGGTGAAAATTTAAAAACTGAAGACTGGAAGATTCCAGCAGAAGAATATGAGAATATAATGACCACTTATTTTCCAGTATCTGTAGAACAATTAAGGAAAAATTGTAAATATGACGAGTGTAGTAATAGCTATGAGTATGAAATGATTTACGCCAGTCCATATCCACCTTTCGGGGAAGTTGTTGACTATACGGAGAATGCGGATGGAACGATTACACTTATCGTGGACGGAGTATGGCCAGATTATAATTCTGACCTTGCTTTTAGAAATAAGATTGTAGTTCAGCCATTTGAAGATGGAACTTTCAGATATCTTTCTAATTCTATAGAGCAAATAGAATTGGAACTACCACCTATAGCAAGAAGGAAAGGGTGACATTATGAAATTAATCAAAAAATACATTATTGTGCTTATAATATTTGTAATCGGGTGCTTCATATGTGCATGTGGAAAAGAAGATAATAATGCAAGTGAATCACTTGTAGAAGATACAAAAGAATCAGCTTATATTGAGAAAACAAAAGGTGCTGAGGAAGAGGCAGCAGAGCAATGGGCAAAGGGCTATGACCTTCCTGTGGATGAACAGGAAGTGAAAGAAGCTGAGAATGATTGCATAACGATGATGGAACTTATTTTCGAGATTTATGAAGAGGCAGATAAAGGAACGGCATCCAATGTTGCATTGAGTGATGAGATAGTCTTTGAAATGCAAAAAAAACTGGCAGAGACGAAATGTTCAATTACAACATTGATAACATACTCAAATATGGAAAATTATGAAAATGTGGACAAATTTCTTGCTGAGTGTATGGAAGGGGAACGTGGTTCTGTAGTAGTTTATGAGATACATAGTGATGGTGGAATAGGTAGAATAAAATACATTTATGATGGAACGGATATGTATGTTGTAAGTGCAAGATGTGGGTGGGATGATAATAACAAGCCGGGAATGTCCTATA
>JALERM010000025.1 GCA_022764165.1 Eubacterium sp.
AGAAGCAGGCCGCTCCTCCTCAACTCTGCACTAAGCGCGACTAATTGACGCTCAGGAGAGCCTTCGCGCCAAAGTCTTGCTAAGTGCATATTTTCGGACTCGCTTTCCCCAATGCTTCTTAAAAATACCAGAGATTCTCCTGTCTCATTCCAAACGAAACAAAATGCGTGGGGGAGGGATGTATGTTGTACTTTTAAAAAAATCTGCAGAACTATACAGCTGTTATATCGAAAGTATGAATTTTTGTTAGAGGGAGACTGCCTCAGCAGCGGTGAGAAAGAAGATTTCAGACAGATTTCTGTTGATATGGAAGAATATGCAGCATCCTTATCACTACAGCAGTTATCGGATTATCTCTCACGATATTATGGAAAAAAAGTGATCATTCTGCTGGATGAATATGACACTCCCCTTCAGGAAGCATATGTGAACGGATTTTGGAATGAGCTTTCCGGTTTTATGAGAGATCTTTTCAATGCCACATTTAAAGGAAATCCATATCTGGAAGTTGCGATTATGACGGGAATAACCAGAATCAGCAAAGAATCACAGGGTAGCACTTGCTACGTTCAGTTTTTTTGACAGTGGCAATAAGCCGTCTGCAGAAAGCGAGCCCTAGCAATTTTATCATGGGTTTGTTCTGGGGCTGATGGTAGAGCTGGAAGACAGGTATACGATTACATCCAACAGGGAAAGTGGTTTTGGACGATACGATGTTCTGATGGAACCGAAAAACTGTGGAAATGACGCCTATATTTTTGAGTTTAAAGTGTTTGATCCGGAGGAGGAGAAAACTCTGGCGGATACGGTCAGGAAAGCACTGGAACAGATTGAAGAGAAGAAATACGATACCTGGTTACTTCAAAAAGAAATTTCCCGGGAACGAATCAAAAAATATGGATTTTCTTTTCAGGGAAAGAAAATACTGATCGGATGATAAATTTAAAAATTTCCCCGGGGAGAATGAAAAAATCCCCGGGGAAATTTTTTTATCAGATTCCTTTTTTTCGTTTCATCATCCGGAAGCATACTACAAAGAAGATGATTCCATAGATGGTAGTGATCGGTGTGGCTAATCCCACCAGCATGAGAGAGGTGTTGGGCAGTTTTGACATCAGAATCGACACAGGGATACGGATGCAGAATGCGGAGGTGATTCCCTGGAGCATGACCGGAATGCTGTTGCCGCTGCCGTTAAAGTATCCAATGCTGCTGAACAGGATGCAGGTGAGGATACAGTCTGCGGAAAATCCTTTCAGATACAGAGCACTCTGGGCGATGACATCCGGATCACTGGTGAAGAAGGAAGACATCACACCGCCTCCGAAAAATCCGGCGATAAAAATGAAAATTCCAACGGTACAGCCGGTAATAATCGCAGTAAAAAATCCTTTTTTTGCCCGTTCCACTTTTCCGGCACCAATATTTTGTGCTACAAATGCGGAAACTGTCTGCATAACAGAAGATGGAACCAGCATGATGAAGGAGACGATTTTCTGTGCGACACCGTATCCGGCAGACGGCATCAGACCCATATGGTTGACGATGGTGTTGATGACAAGAAATGAAATCTGAACCATGGCTTCCTGCAGAGCAATCGGCACACCGATATTCAGTATTTTTTTCAGTTCATTTCCGTAAATGCGGCACTGCTGCAGTGGAAATGATACGGGCAGGCTTTGCCGGCGGAGAACAAACAGAGAACAAATGACGGATACAAGCATCCCCGAACTGTCCCACAACCATCAGGTCCACGGCACCATAGGCTGCCTGCAGGATCAGAGCCCCCAGAACCGGCAGTGCGAACCGGATTAGTGAGCCAAATACCGGACCATCAACAAATGAAAGCTCTTTTTTATTCCCCATTTTACTTTTCCTCCAATCCCGGCATCGTAAGCCGGAGCTTCTCAATAACTGCAATTACTTCCTGTGCCTGTTCATTACTTACATCTTCCAGAGCTTCCGACCAGGCAGTGTGAAAATTCAGCACGTGTTCATTAAAACATGCGATCCCACTTTCGGTCAGAGCCAGAAAAGTGACTCGTTTATCCCCTGGATCGGGATACTTTTTCACAAGTTCATAACGTTCCAGCTCCTGAATCAGCTTTGTGACACTTGGCATGGTAATATTCAGCCGTGTACTTACATCACTGACCCGACATGTACCCTGCTGAGAAGAAACCTCCTGAATCACATCCAGAACATGAATATGACGGGGCTTCATACCATTTGGAAGCTTCGGCAGCGTCTCCACAATACGCTTAGCGGTAAAACAGGCATCAAGCAGATGCTTCAGATTCGTTCTGTCCATAACATCACCTCCTGAATTGTATGCTTACTATTAATAATTAGATTAGGTAATTACTAATAGTAAGCATATGGCGAGAATTGATTTATCTTGAAAGGAGATAAGACTCCCACCTCTATAGGTGGTGAGTTGCAACAATTTAGTCTTGGTGGGAGTCCAATCTCCTTCCAAGATAAAGCCTCCGGCGGATTGCAGAGGTGCGCAGATGTATTATGTCATGCAAAGCATGACGCGCACCT
>JALERM010000036.1 GCA_022764165.1 Eubacterium sp.
TACAAAAGCTGTCAAACTGTTTCCTTATTCTTAACTGCTTTTCGGAAGAAGATTGCTCCATAAGAGTTCACCTCCTTCCGCACCCATTTGGAACAGAGTGAAATATCTCCCTTTCACTCCGTAGCACGAATGGAAATATGAACAGCGTCGAAAAATCGACAACTTTTTGAAAAAAATTTTATGTATATAAAAAACGCCCTTGCAGGTACATACCCACAGGACGTTTCCTATATCTGATATTAAATTTTTACCACACAATGCAAGTACGCATAGTGCACTTTCAATGATATACTTTGCCGCATCTGCGAAGATGCGACCTATAAAATTACCTTTCCACGCAAAATGCCGGACAGTTTCCTAATAACATAAAAATATCCTCTAAACCGTTCAGAACACATAACTCTCCCAAACATATTCAAAGGACAAAACAACGTGAAAAAACCTTTGAATACTGCGTTTTTTTATATGCAATATCCAAAGTTCCTATATTCTGTTAGTGCATTATACCCCTTTCCTAAAGTGAATTATTAGTGCATTTCCAAACCAAGACGTGCACTATACACTATACATGGAGGTGCATATATGGCTAAATCTAAGAAAATTGATAAAGACATGGGTTTTCGTCTTAAAAAGGCTAGACTGGATCAAAAGCTGACATACGATGAGTTATCAGAAATGTCCGGTGTTTCCTCAAGGTATATCAAGGAAATTGAAAATCATGGCAATATTCCAAGCCTTGAGAAATTGGGGCAACTGATTCGTGCTTTACATATCTCCGCTGATCCTTTCTTTTATCCGGCAGCTCCAACTGACAATTTGGATTATCAAAGGCTGCTGGTCTATCTCTCACAATGTACGGAAGAACAAATAACAACGATTCTTGCCATTGTGGAAGCCTATCTTCGGACATATAACAAACCCACAAATTAGAATAGCAGAAAGATTTTGATTTTAACTTGATTTTTTCTGAATTATTCTGGAGAAAAACAGGGTGGAAGTTCCATGACCGGAACGCTCCACCCTGCTTACTTATTTCATTATTGTATTCAATAACTCTTTCACCTTAACACTCTCTTTAACAATCCCAAGTCCAGCAAGTATCTGTACTGCATCTACTATACCCTGATAATAGGCTCTCTGTTGCTCCTGAAAGTGTGCATGATCTACAATATCCATATAGTTTTCCAAAAAAAATCTCTGCTCTGCAGAAAGCTCAGATAAGAATTTTTCATATTCCCGGTTTGCTTTTTTCAGTTCCTTATCAGCTTTCTTTGTTTCCTCTGTCTGTATGGAATACTCCCGTTCGTCTGCTTCACTGCGAAGCTCCTCAAAAACTTCAGATAGCTTTTCAAATACTTCATTCATTTTGTGTCCACCTTTCTCTAAATAAGTATTGCATTTTACAGGCAGTATTATCAATCCCCAAATTATTTGTAACAACATTATTTTCGTTCACTTCATCTTTAGAAGTATATTATCAAGATTATTCCGTAAAATCAATCATGTGGCACTTCATCTTTAGAAAGTTGGTGATGATTTGAAAATTTACTGGAATAAAGAAAACAATTCCAAAAATCTGATAGGGCAGAGAGTAAAGGAATTGCGAACTGAAAGGCAGCTATCGCAAAAAGCACTGGCAGAACAGCTCCAGCTTGCCGGATATGAATTTAGCGATTTAACCGTATTACGAATCGAACAAGGAACACGCTTTGTACCGGATTATGAAGTGGTTGCCCTTGCTGAATATTTCCAAGTATCATGTGAATATCTTTTAGGAGTTAAAAACGAAAAATAAGCAGTGATCTGTATTTCTTCTTTACAGACCGCTGCTTAAATTTTTGTTGAACCGATAGCCGACTCCCCAGACCGTTTGAATGTAAACAGGCTTGCTTGGATTATCTTCTATTTTCTCCCGTAAATTACGGATATGGCTCATGACAATATTGTGATCACCAAAATAAGGTTCTTTCCAGACTCTATCATATATCTGCTCTTTGCTGAACACTTTGCCAATATTCTGTGCCAACAAAAGCAGTATTTCAAACTCTGTATAGGTCAGTTCAATCTCATTATTTTCACGAACCACAATCCGTTTCTGTTCATCAATATAAAGTCCTTCAAAATAAAGCTGCCCGTTTGGGACATCTCCCTGATGCAAAATCTCTGTTTCTCTATTCATACAGGATAAAATGCGATTAATAATATATTCCTCATCATCCCTAAATGATAAAATCAGCACCTTCCCAAAAGAACCACCTCCCATTATGCTTGGAATTGTTGCAAATTACTTTCCATCTCTAAGGTTCTTGTTTTTTATGCAGCACCTCCGTTTTGCATTTTCTCTAATAACCAATTGTCCTATACCGGCTATAATCAACAATATTGCAATCGTATCAGTCAAAGTAAACGATACCCCTTAGAGAATATCTAAGCATTCGTTTCATAGGCACATGAAAACATGTCTGCTCTGCGACGGCTTTTTTGCCGTCGTGCGGCAGATTGGTTTAGTTGTTATTGGCGAACGGTGTCAGCTTCTTCTTGTGTGAGTTGACCATTTTTAACTGCATCGGAAATGGCTTTATCTAATTCCTCAACTGTGGAATAATTGCCAATGTGTACTGTTTTTCCGTTATCCTTTGTTACATCAACACTATAAGAGGAAACTACATCTTCAGTAGGTGGAATCATGGAGTAGGTATCGCCATCACCGTTGTCTTTGGAATACAATACTCCATTTTTTATACTTTTCAGAGTTTCTTTATAGCTGGCAATCATGGCATCTACGCTTTCCTGCGTAAATTCATGGAATACGCCTTGCCCATCATACCAGCCATCTCCGGTTCCAATCAAAGATTCCATTTCTTTTTTCTGTTCGTTCATCCACGCCTCGTATTCATCGGCTGTCCACCACTGCACATCCGGTGCCGCATTGTTCTTCTCATAATCTGCCTCAGCGACCCAATTTTTACCGTCAACACTGATTTGTCCACCGTCTGTATCCTGATAAAGAATATCTGCGCCGGATGTGTTTCCTGTTTCGGATGTTGAAACCTTTGGTGTGTCCGAAGCCAATGCGCTTGCATAAGTAACTCCTGCAATGCTTAAACAGATTGCTCCACACAATCCTATTGCCAAAATTTTTTTGTTCTTCATAGATAAGACCTCGCTTTCAAAAATTATAGCTGCCCTATTGAGGACAGCTATAATATAACAAAGCAACTTGGATATAGTTTGCATGGATTATGGATTTTAGATGGAGTTGTCTATCGGCTGCTTGCAGGGCAATTCAAACCAAAACAGTACACCATTGCTTGTATTTGAAATGTCGTACTTTGCATGGTGCATTTTCATAATTTTATGAACAATATAAAGTCCTAATCCGGTTCCGCCTGTATTGCGGTTACGAGATGCGTCTGCCCGATAGAAAGCTTCAAACAAATGTGGGATAGCATCATCAGACACATGGACACCTGTATTTTCAATTTCACCACGAATCGTACCATGCATATCAGACAAAGATATACGAATCAATTCACCACTTGGCGAATAGCGAATTGCGTTTACCAATATATTTTGAATTGCCCGCTCCATCTGCGCTTGTTCCACTTCACAATAAAGGCGGGTAGGAATATTTACTTCAAGACGCTGTTTCTTTTCTTCCAATAAATCTGTTACTGTGGCAACCTGTACCCGAAATATTTCCGCAAAATCAACGGTTTTATATTCGGATTCTTGAGTTCCCTCTGCTTTAGAAACATACAACAGCTCTTTTACCAACTTTTCCATCCTATCAACAACGGCAAGGGAACGCTCCATGTACTCTATGTGGTTTTCATAGCCGCAGACTCCGTTCAGCATCCCCTCTAAGTGTCCTTTCAAAATGGTCAATGGTGTTTTCAGTTCATGGGATGCTGCTGAGAAAAAGTCTACCCTCTGTCTTTCTAACGCCTGTTCCTTTTCAATATCTGTTTTGAGCTGTTGGTTTGCAGTTTGAAGATCGTTCAATGCAGAGGATAGCGAAGCAGACAATGAATTTAGATTTTGCGCCAAACACCCTAATTCATCTTTTCGTCCTGTACTACATTGACCGGAAAAATCCAGTTCCGCCATTTGCTTTGAAATCTTGCTCAGTCGCACAATAGGTCGAGTGATGTACCTTGCATAGAGCCATGCACAAAGGAGAGAAAGCAGAAAAACCATTAGAATGACATACGGAAGTATAGACAGCAATACCTTTGTTGCCTGCTGTACAACGAACAAATCCGTTTGAACTGCCAATGTATAAGCAGTACCGTTTTTTAGCGTGAACGGATAAAAATTCGTCGTAGTTGCCCCGGATGGTTGCATATCTATGAACGACTCATCTTCATCAAATGTAACTGTGTGGTCTGCCGAAATAGTAGATGTTTCCGTTGATGTCTCATTCGGATATATAATAGAGCCATTACTATCCTCAATCCAAAAAGCAGCATTTGTTTCCTTTGAAAAATTAGATATATCATTTTCGCAATCAGATATATTGTCAAAGGATATCATTTGCTCAACAAGGTGCATAGCGGCTTTCTCCGTAGCCGCATTTATCAAATTGGAATATGTCGTAGGCAACAACTTTGAGATGAAGAAATATGTTCCGCTACAAGCTGCACCCAGTAGAAGAAATGTAATTATAAAAATCTTGACGGATAACCGTTGCTTAATGTACTTTGTCAATTCTGTATCCCACCCCTCTGATTGTTTTTATATAGTCAGCATTTAACTTTTTGCGAATGTTCTTTATGTGACTGTCAACAATCCGTTCTTCGACCTCCAAATCCTCCGACCACAATCGTTCAAGCAACATTTGCCGAGTAAAGACTTTCCCTTGATTTTCAAGCATAAGCCGAAGAAGCATAAACTCTTTGCTGGTCAAAACGACTTCGTTTCCTTTGTGATATACATGAAACCCGTCATTATCCATACTCAATTCTTTATAGGTGAGCAGGGATTGATTTTGATTTTCCGCAGTCCTACGGCGAAAAATAGCCGCAATCTTACATAGCAGGATTTTGGGTGAAAAGGGCTTTGGAATGTAATCATCAATCTGCTGGTCAAAACCCCGTAACTGGTTTTCTTCATCTGAAAGTGCAGTAAGCATGATGATAGGAACTTGTGACCTCTTGCGAATGACCTCACATACACCATAACCGTCGATTTTAGGGAGCATAATGTCTAACAGCACAAGGTCGATTGTATCATCAAACATTGCAATCCCAGTCACGCCATCAGACGCAACGGCAACTTCATAGCCTGCATCAACCAAATGGTTTTTCAGTATATCTTGAATATCCAATTCGTCCTCAACAACTAAAATTTTCTGCATTATTCCACCTCCAAGTCTGTAGTGTATCATAGTTTTTTGAATTTCCGATGAAGCGTGCTATTCTTTCTTGTCTCCGAAAGACTTCCTGCGTCCATCAACAGGCTTTTCAGCATCCTTTGGTATCAGCCACATATACCCAAGTTTAGAAGCACCCGGTATTCGGTTTTCTTTGCAAAGTATCTGTACTCGCCTTTCTGAAATGCCCCATTTTTCCGCTGCCTGCGGTGCAGACATATATTCCATCGCTTCATCTATCCCTTCTCTTATGGTTTCAGCATGATTATACTCGGATAGCCGAACATTAGCAAGATATGAATTGTGAGTTAGTGAGTTAGGGCAACTATGTAAACGTAATGTAAATGTATCACAATTCTATAGTTTTATACATTTTAAAACATCCGGCACACCCTCCGGGAGTGCCAAAAACAACCTTAGCAAGCACTGCCGGTGTCCGGACACAACGGCAAAATCTCCATATTGCCTGTCTTCCAATATGGATAGATTTTCACAGGGAAGTATCCCTGACCCTCTTCCATTTTATATTTTCTTTATTTGACCACACCAATTACATTTGTTACAATAATTTATGAATAAGTGCATCCAAACAACCGAATAACCCAAACACAGACTGTTGTAAACCGAACAAGTTGCAACAGTTTTTTTGTACCATTTTTTACAATATCGAAATATAGAAAAGAGGAATGAATTATGGCAAACCGAACCCGGACACACCGAAACGAATTTCATCTAAATGATGACGAGCAATACATTCTGGATGAGAAATTCCGGCTTTCCAAAATGAAAAGCAAATCTGCATTTCTCCGGAAACTGGTACTTTATGGTTTTGTCTATGATGTGGACTACTCCCACATACGGGAAATGAATGCCCTTCTTGGAAACATTGGCAGCAATCTGAACCAGATCGCCAAGCGGGTGAACAGTACAAATACCATTTACAAAAAAGATATGGAAGAGATAAAGGAGCTGATGAATCAGATATGGCAGTTACAAAAATCCATGGTATCAAAGCAACCGTTGATAAAGCAATAGAATATATCTGCAATCCGGACAAGACTGATGAACAGATTTATGTCTCCGCTTTTGCCTGCTCGCCGGAGACTGCAGCTTTGGATTTCAAATACACGCTGGACCATACAAACGAACAGATTTCTTCTGATGGACAAAACAGAGAAAATAAGGCATTTCATCTGATACAGGCTTTTGCCCCAGGAGAAGTTTCCTATGACGAGGCACATACGATTGGAAAAGAATTGGCTGACCAGCTTCTGGAAGGAAAATATTCTTATGTATTGACCACGCACATTGACAAAGACCATATTCACAATCATCTGATCTTCTGTGCCGCTGATAATATTGATCATAACCATTACCATGACTGTAAAAAAAGCTATTGGCAAATTCGAAAACTCAGTGACCGGTTGTGTGAAGAACACGGATTGTCTGTCATTCATTCTGCCCAAAAGCGTGGCATGAGATATAATGAATGGTCTGCCAATCAAAATGAAAACAGTTGGAAGGCCAAAATAAGAAAAGACATTAATCAGGCAATCAAATCCTCTTCCACTTATAATGATTTTATTGCTCTAATGAGTGCCAAAGGCTATGAAATGAAAAATACATCCCTGGATCAAAACAGCGGTAAATATATTTCTTTCCGTCCTGCAGGTAAGGACCGCTTTGTACGGGGCAGCACGAAATCCTTGGGGAAGAATTTCACGAAAGAGCGGATTAAAGAACGCATAGAAAATAAACAAGAACGGAAGCATATGTTCACCAGATCAGACAATCTGCGGCAGCTTATAGACATAACATCTGACACAAAATTCTCTGAAAGCACTGGCTTGAAGAAATGGGCTTCCAAAGAGAACCTGAAAATTGCGGCACATACATACAATCTTATGCTTTCCAAAAATATCCATAATTTTTCAGAATTAAATGGGCGAATCAATGTTCTGAAAGAACAGACACAGACAGCTAACCGAAGCATTGTTTCTATCGAACACCAGATCCGGGAACTTTCCGAAATCATCAAATATGCAGAGCAATATCAGGAAAACAAACCTTTCAATGACCGTTATGAAAATGCCAAAGATCAGGACCGTTTCCTGAGGAAATACGAATCACGGATTATTCTCTTTGCCGGTGCAGAACGTATGCTCCAGCGTAAAGGAATTGACCCACGCCATATGAAACTGGAACACCTGAGGAAAAAATATCGTGATCGCATTTCTCAAAAGGAAAAGCTGACGATGCAGCACAAATCAACTTCTGCTGATCTCAAAGAACTGGAACAGATCAGGCAAAATCTGGAAGAATATCTCCAAGTACATCCGCTGGATCAGGAAAAACCGTTTAACCCTAACACCACACCGGAACTATAAAATCTTTTCTTAATTCTGCCCCCAAAAAAGACAGCAAAGGATGCTGATAACAACACCCTTTGCCGTCTTTTCTTTTTTCATCATTCCATCCCCATTTCAGGCTTTTTCACAGTATCTTTTGAAGATTTTTCTTCTGATTTTTCACTGGAAAGCTGCTCTTTGGCAAGTTCCAGTCTCTCTACGATTGAAAACACCCTTACTCCTTCATTTACGCTTTCTACTATGTCCTTTACCATGGAATTATTCAGCATCCCATCTATCTGGTTATAGTTGGCTTCTTCCAGTTCTTCAACTTTTGTAAGAGGGTTTCTTGCTCGGCGTTCTGTCAGGTCATCCATGCGCTTTAATAGTTCCGCCGCTTCTTTTACATCTTCTGCAGGTTCTTCCTCGTCAATCACTCCCTGCATCCAGTCACGGATATAATCTTCCTCTCCTTTCTGCAGGTCACTGTAAATCTTACTGATATTTTCTTCCCTGTTCTTTACCGCATCCCGGTAGCCATAGGGATCAACCATTTTAGAAAATTGATCAATATCTTTTGCCAGCTCATTGCACACTCTGTCCAAATCCTCTGCATTCTCACGCTGCAATCTGACCTGCGTCTCTACGTCCCACACCTCTGCATCCGGAAATTGTGCAATCAGATCACGGATAGCCTGTTGTACCAGAGGATGATTCCTCCATTCAGGAACCATATTGATGGTATCTACATCTATAGTCTTCCCCTCCAATACTCCCATCGAAGTATCCAGATCTTCATCTGTCCCTTCCGTATGCAGAACAAATCCAATGCCTTTGATCCCATTCATTCTTTCGGAAGGAATGGCTTCATACAAACGCACAGCTTCCTGAAAAGTCAGATGATCGTGATATTCACCCAATGACGGAAATTCCATACATTCTGCCACATAAAACGTCAGTGTCTGTACCGGTTTCCCGGTCGTAATCTCCGCTTTTATTCTATCTGACATCGTTTCTCTTACTTTCAATTCCTCCCTTAAAAGGTTGATGAATCCGTCCAGTACCGCCGGATGGCTGTTCACAACAAAGTCTACATTTCTCTCCTCTCCCCACGGGTCCTGATTCTCAAATACAGGAATACTCTCTGCCCACTTTCTGTTCTCCACAGAAAATCTATTGTCCCATGAAAAATGCCGCACGGTATTGGCAAGCACGTAGGACATCCTCTCTGCCCCATATTCCTCGAGTACAACTTTTGCTGCATCAGATGCAAGGTGCATCCCGTCAAACTGCCTCCTGATCACTTCCTCAATGGCATCACGGCAGGATATGTTTTCTATTTTAGATTGCCTGTATGCTTCTATCTCCCCGTGTTCCCGTGCATAAGCTGCTGAATGCGGATAAATAGGATGCTCTTCCGGTTGTATCTGAAGCGGCACAATCCGGTTCACCGCCTCTGTCCTCTCCATAAACTCCTCGTAGTTGATTACCTGACAGTCCTCAAAAGCCAGTCCCTCGTCCTCAAGGATTTCCCCGATTGCCTCTTCAATAGTCAGATTTGGATTATCATAAACACCCCCATCAAGTTCCCGGTAATCATGGCCATAAAAAGTATAATCAAAACCTCCCTCTGTATGCTGGATAGTGAAATACCTGTCTCCAATCTTGTAAGCAATTTCTGCATCATGCAGGTCAATTTCCACATCCACCTGCTCTGCAGCATTGATAATTTCCGGATTATCCCACCCTTCTACATTCTGATAATCCAAAATATTTCTGTCCACGCCATTGATACACTGGATAAAATCGAGGCTTCCCGGCAAAGGGAGGCTGTTCTGGATGCCAAAGGCTTTCCTCTTATGGTTTGGCAGGCCGAAATATACCTGCAAGGCTTCCTGCATATCCGCATATTTCTTTATTTCCAGTGGGCCTGACTTCTGCAGATCTTCCACCACATAATAGTGGTCAATAAAGGGCTTTTTATTTTCTTGTTCCTGTTGATTTTCCAAAAACTGCGGCACCTCACGGAAACCAAAGCTATCCACATACATTGCCTGGTTTTCCCCATTTTTATGAAGCAGTACAATGTCACTGACTGACAGTGAATGCCCGGTAAAATCCTCCGGACGGAACAGATTAAATTCTTCAAAAATATCATCCAGCGTCTGTCTTTCCTGAAGGGGTGCTATATAGACCAGCCTGTAATTATCCTTCTCAACCTTTAAGCCGGACTTTTCCAGACGATCCAGACTTTCAAAGCGGTGGTAATGCAGATTCTCACCATCCCTTAACTGATAGATACCAAACAAATCCCTCCCGGCGGAGAACAGCTCATTTTCCATCTCTGCCATTTTTTCTTCAATCTGATTTACTATTTTCACAGCGGCATCTCTCTGCCTCATCAATTCTGCGTATGTTGCCATAGGTTTCTCCTTTCTGCGATTCTTGATGTATACTTTTCTATAAACTTACTGCTGTCTCTCTGTTTCTTACAGTATCCAGCCCCGTCTGCTGGCTCTGTTCCTGATAATAAGCCAGTTTTCCCATGATAGACGGACGGTTTTCTTCTGTCCTCTGTCCTGTCCCATTTTTTACAGATAGATCCGGATTTTTCCCAAAAGACTGTCCGTTCTCATTTTCTTCCGGAAGATTCTCTTCATCGCCCGGTTCATCCAGACATTCCTCTGTTCCTTTTTCATCCATATTTAACAGGGCATTTAATTCTGCAAGGCGCTCCAGCTTTTCGTTCAGTTCATTCTCCTGTGCAAATGGTTTTTCCACTTCCTCCTTGGCATTTTCAAGCTGTTTCTCCGTATTAGCCAATAGCTCCTGCTCTTTTGCCAGGCTTTTTTCCATCCCATCCAGAACATTGTTGATACGGGTCAGATTGCCAAAGGCATCGGAACCAACCTCAATGCTGTGTTTCAACGCACCTTTCAGGTTCAGTGTAAATTTCTGATAAAATGTGTCATAAACCACATTCATCTTAAATCCCAGATACTCCCCTATCTGCACCGGCTGGTTTGGTGTTTTCACCTGCTTGCAAAATGCGATCAGCGCAGTTCCTGCCTCCTTTTTATCCGTATATGTCCTGTCTCCCAGAGTCATGGAAAAGGTATCTTTATCCGCAGGCTTCACTTCTCTGTAATGGGCAATGTCAACCGCATAAGCAGCAATCAGTTCCTTTTTACTGCTGATTTTCTTCGGATAATGCTTCAGGATATTGTCCTGCAGGCGGTAGATCTGGCTTGTATGGTTAGCCTTTAACAGTTTCAGTCTGGAAACCTGTATATCCAGGTCCATTTTTTCTTTAATATAGGGATTGCCCGTTGCCAGTGCTTTTACCTCTGCGTAACTCAAACTGGCTTCATCTATATCCTCGCAGGAACGTACCGGTGATTTACTGGTCATGATCTGGCTGATGAACTTCTGCTTATTCTCGATGACCTGGTCGAGTAGGTCAGCGGTATTACTACCGCTTTCCCCTCTAAGAACCGTGCGTGAGAGTTTCCCCTCACACGGCTCAAGCACTTATAAGCCCTGCGTTAGCAGAACCAGTTCATCAACATTTTTCGAGTAATGAAGTTTTCTATGGCAATCAGCATGTAATAAGACATTCTTTTCTTTAAAATCTGCTCCCACTTCCGTATGGATTCGGAATCCCCGTTCCACTGTGATAGGTTCACCACAATGCGGACAAATGCCTTTCTGCATTTTGTACAGTGCATTTAATTTCTTCCTTCCATTGATTTCT
>JALERM010000131.1 GCA_022764165.1 Eubacterium sp.
TTTTCTTCGTTTTCGTCGCATATCGTGGCATAAATTCGTATATTTTGTCATCCAAATTTAGTAAAAATCTTAGTAAAACAGCTCGATTTTCTCATTTTACTAAAGACTTTTTCCACTTAGGTTATCTTTTAGTTGTATCAATATTTTTAAATTTTAAGCCATTTTAGCATATTTGCCAAGTTCTTCCTTGGCATCCTCTGCTCCCAGATGCGTATATGTATTCAGGGTAACTCCTATATCAGAATGCCCCATTAGATATTGAAGTGTCTTGGGATTCATTCCGCTTTTTGCCATGTTACTGCAATAAGTATGTCTGCAAACATGAGGTGTGATCTTAGGTAATTGTTCCTTATAGATTCGATTATGTTTTGCCAATGCCCACTCAAAATGTTTTTCCCAATGCAAGGCAACTTCCGGCATATCCTTCTTATCCAAAAACAAAAAACCCTTATATCCATCAATCACAGGTTCCTTCTTGGGCTTTTTCCGATTTTCAACAATACGCTTAAAACATTCATACACTTCTTCGGTCATAGGAATGATTCTGGTTCCACTTGATGTTTTCGTATCCTCAATAATATACTTCATTCCTCTGGTCCTTTGAAGCTGATGATTTACACTTATTTGTTTTTCTTCAAAATCAATATCGGAAAGTGTCAATCCGCAAAACTCTGAAATACGAAGCCCGGTTTTAAAGAGGATAAACATACCATCATAGTATCGTTTATAATGCTCATCATTCTTAATAAATTCCAAGAACTTTCTTTCTTGTTTTCTGGTTATGGCTTCTCTTGTTACACTATCGTTTACAACTACTGTACATAGTTGAAACTCGAACGGATTTTTACGAATCAAATCATCGTCTACAGCCATTTGAAAAGCAGGTCTTACCACTCCTCGGACTGAATGAATGGTGCTATATCCCCTACCATCTGCCTGAAGCTTAATCAACCATGCTTTTGCATCTGATAGTTTTACCTTATCAATCCTTTTGGCACCAAATTCCTCTTTCTTAATAATGTTGATAACAAAGTTATAATTCGCTTCTGTATTATGACGAACACCTGTCTTTTGTCCTATATACTTTTTTACCAACTCAAGAACTGTCAAATTGTCACCATATGGAGTAATACCATCATTTATATCTTTTAAAACGGCTTTTTCCTTCTCTCTAAGTGACTGACAGGGTCTTCTTCCTGCCGGAAGTGGATCTGTCGATTCTAACTTCCAACTGTAAAGGAATTTCTGCTTCCCAAAGCAATCTGTATAAACAAATGCATATCTTCCATCCGTTCGCTGGCTTTCTCCGTTTCGTAAAATACGTCCTTTCTTATCACGTCTTTTCTGATTGCGATTTCTTTCACTCAAACGCCTTCGCTCCTTTCTACGAAGAAGCCCTAGCACGACAGTCATATTATATCATACTAGGGCGGCATTTACCACTTTAAAGTGATAAAGTTCTGTATTTCTTTTATTACTACAAAGAAGTTGTCTGATTAAGGAATTCCTCAAATTTATGTCGGTTTATCAATGATTTATTCCCCACCTGAACAGTAAAGCAATAATCGGAATCAACGTTCTCAGAAATTAGCAGCCTTATCTTCTTTTCTCCAATTCCAAAATATTGAACAGCCTCATCAACTGTTAGCATATATTTCTCCCATATTGGAACCATCTTTCCTTTCACTTTTGCCTCTGTATTATCTATTTTCAACACCTCCATCTTTCTCATAATAGGCAGCACTTTATCTGCCCATGACAAACAGGAATCCATGCTCCTATTTCTCATCAGCAGATAACCAAAAATCCATACAGGTGGCAGGTCATTACTCTGCCCACATCGGTCTTGCACCGTCATTCAAATTGACCGGATCTCTCCGGAAGTATCATTATCACAGATATGCTTCATCGCCCTGTGCAACTGCTACACATTTTGCCAAATTCTTCTCGCTCCATACCTTTGCTTCAATGTAGTGTTTCAACATTCCCTCACGTTCACTCAAAAAGAGCAGGTATCTCATGGCGAACCTGCCTAGTGGCTCCGCATATCCTCACGTCCTGTATGCAATCAATATTCAGTTGTCAAGGTACAGGGTGCATACGCACCGATCAGTGAATGGAAAGGGACACCGCTGACCGCCTGCTATGCAACTTCAAAAGCCAATATTTTCGTAATCAGCTTTGTTTCTAATCTGCGACGTAAAGTTTCATCAACACAGTAATGCGGATTCCCGCACTCATCATAGAGCATTCTTGTAGACAGAGCTGCAATATACCCCTCGTAATGTTTCAAAACCTCATTGATTGCTTCCACA
>JALERM010000177.1 GCA_022764165.1 Eubacterium sp.
CACAGATACTCTAATTTATCGATCAGCTTTCCATAGGGGATCGACGTAAAGCTTTGATTGTTCACTTTACCCATGTCAGCACTTCTCTGAAATGTCTCCTGATATCCCACTACCAGTCTTCCGATATCGTTCTTCAGGCAATCGTCTATGATCCTCCGTGCCGCTTTGCTTATATAGTCATTTACTTTATTATTCCGGTTCCTCAGCAGAGCCTGCTGACGTTTCGTTCGTCTCCGGTCCTTTCTCTGTCTGTCCCTGATCGATTGCAGACGGGCATTCTCCTTGTTGTACCACTGATTGACTGCCTTCAGCCTTCTGCCGTCAATGATGAAACTCCTCCCTGTGTCTGTTACTGCTGTTACAAGGTTATTGATCCCCAGATCCAGTGCCAGTGTATGGCCGTGGTTTAACTTTTTCTGAATACATTCCACTTCATATGTATACTGTATTTCAAAAAACCTGGCATCTGCTTTAGGGATGATACGGATCTCCTTCACCTTTTTATCCAGCAGGATCGGCGGGATCGTGATCTCAATGGTCTTATGCGTTTTTCTGAACGTATTGGAAAAAGGGATGACCAGTTTATTTCCCCTTAACCTTACAAAACCAATGATCAGTGTGGCATATCCATCTTTTGGGAGATAGTTCGGCAGTCTGCACTCATGAGAACTGACCTTTCCTTCTTTCACAAGCCTGAGCAGTCCAAAAAATGACTGAAAGGATCCATCCACTTCTTTCAGGATCTGCTGTGCCATATTGGAATTCAAGATCTTATAGTTTTCCGATTGTTTCAAAAGTGAATAATTCTTCTGATAGTTTAAGTATTTTTTCGTTTTAAAATAATACTGTCTGACATTATAGATCGCCTGGTTCGATAGATTTTTCGCAGTATGACAAAGTTCCTTTAAGGTTTTGTAATCATCCCTGGACAGATGTTTTACCTGCTGTTTTATAGTCAGATACATGCTGTGCTTCCTCCTTTCTTCGAATATTGAAAACTTAAGTTGTTTACTACATGTATCCATTCTATCAGAACATATGTTCTTTTGTCAAGTTTTTTCGCATTCATCCCCTACCTGCAGAGGAAGGGGTATTCTGCGTTTATTTTGATAAATACTCCCAACAGTTTCGGTTTTACCGCTTTGCGCAGCATAACCATGGAAGGCAGGCTCAAGGTGGTAACCGCCATCATGAAGCTTAAAATAGTACCAAGCAGTGCACCCTTAGCCAGCAATGCTTCCGCAACAGGAATCGTGCCAAATATGTCAGCATACATGGGAACACCGACCATTACAGCCAGCACCACCCCGAAGGGATTGTTACTTCCAAGGATGTTCTGAATCCAGGTTTCAGGAATCCAGTTATGAATGACAGCACCGATTCCGACTCCAATGAGAATATACGGAAATACTTTTTTAAATGTTCCCACAACCTGCTCTCTGGCATAAATCAGACGATCTTTTACTTTCAGATCAGGGGCATCAATATCAATACTGCCCTTTGCCCTGCGTATGAACTCTTCCACGTAATTTTCCATATGCAGCTTCTCAATAATCGTACCGCCAACAACCGCAATGATCAGACCAACAATCACATAGACAATTGCCACTTTCACCCCGAAAATACTCATCAGCAGAACAAGACTTCCTAAATCTACCATCGGGGAAGAAATCAAAAATGAAAAAGTCACTCCCAACGGCAGACCTGCACTGGTAAATCCGATAAACAATGGAATGGACGAGCAGGAGCAAAAAGGTGTCACAGTACCTAACAGTGCGGCAATAATATTTGCCCAAATCCCACGAAATTGTCCCAAAATTCGTTTGCTGCGCTCCGGCGGAAAGAAACTCTGAATATAGGAAATCACAAAAATCAGAAAACAAAGCAGCACTGTAATTTTAATCACATCATAGAGAAAAAAGTGAACACTCCCTCCCCAGCGTGATGCTGTATCCAGCCCCAGGGCTGACAGACCATTACCAATGACTGCATGCAGCCATTTCATACCAAGCACCTGATCCTGAATAAAAAGCCAGACAGAGTGCAAGGCTTCCATAAAACCATCTCCTTTCAAATTGATATATTCAAAACATTCAATGTGTTTTCCCAACAAAAAGCCATCTTTCCCGATGGCTTATCCTCATTCACCACAGAGATTTTCATCCTGTTCATCAACATTATTCAACGTCACAAGCTGTTCCAAAATCTTCTGTGCTCGTTTGGTGCCTTCCGGATTGATGGAATAATGTACCCATTTTCCTTCTTTGCGTCCCTGCACGATATCAGCATCACACAACAATTTCATATGGTGCGACAGAGTGGGCTGTGTAATATGCAGTTCATCCAGCAATTTACAGGCACACTTTTCCCCCGTCCTGAGCTGTTCTAAAATTTTCAGACGATTTTCATCACAAAAGGCCTTAAACACCTTTACAGTATCATTATATGCAGATGACATTGCTTTCACCTCACATTTATGTTTATCTATGTGTTCATATCATAAACCATACATCGATATTTGTCAATAGGACATTCTCCTGTCCTACACCCTATCCCCTCAATAGTTACTGTTCACTCCGTGACCAGTAACACGCTTCGCGATGCACAGAAATGATGCATTCTGCATCATTTCGCACTGTATGCCTCGGGATTTTCGTGCTTACAGCACGAAAACACCTCGCGGGATAGTGCCGTGTGAACAGTAACCCTCAATAACTTTTTATAACTCAGATCCATTCCCACAGCCCCCAACGGTGCCGTAATCAGAATCGACAATACCGCCACCGAGAGCACGATATTTCCGCAGGATAACCCCATAGCCAGCGGCACGGAACCGATGGCAGCCTGTACGGTTGCTTTAGGCAAATAAGCGATCATGCAATACAAACGTTCTTTCTGATTCAGTTTTGTTCCCATCATGCACAGCCATACTCCAGCACAGCGGAAGACAAGTCCGATTAGAATCATCCACACCGCTCCCGGTCCCGCTTTCAGTGTATATCGAATATCTACAGCTGCACCTACCAGCACAAATAAAATAACTTCCGCTGCCAGCCACAGTTTTCCGTATTTTGCCTGCAGGCGACCGGTTACCTCCGGCACACTCCGCATGGCCAGTACCATTGCCATACTCATAATGGCCAGAAGTCCGGATACGGCAATGATGCCTTCCAGCCAATCTTCTATCGCCAGTAACAGAAATGCAGTTCCCAGAACAATGATAACTTTCATGCTGTTTCTGACCAGGTTCTGATGAGAATAGCTGGTTTCAAAAAACCATGCCAAAGCAAATCCGACGAGTGCCCCCAGTGCAATTCCAAGTACGATTGAAACCGGAATATTCATCAGATCCAGCAGCTGCATACTGCCGCTCTGTGCGGTCTCAACAATATACCGGTAATCAGCATACCAATAATACGCGGTAGCCGGATTTTCTGACAAATTGCCGCAAATCCAAGCCCGACAAGAAATACAAGTGCAAGTGACGTTAACATACAATTTTTCCTCCGATTTCCAATATCATTGAAGTACGCTCAAATCAAGCCGATAGATAAAATCACCTTCCACCGCCTGCTTCATCATCATTCCGGCAAGATAAACCGGGCAATAAAATATCTGGTCTTTCACCTGAATATTTTCATTACAAAAAACAATTGCCTGTTTGATATCATACAATTCATTTTTCATCACATGATCCAGTGCCCGATGTCTCGAATAATCTTTACCTGATTTCACTTCAATGGGTATCACATCACCCTTATCCTCTTATATAATATGCCACCATTTGTCCGTTTTTCCAAGTGTTTTTTAAATATTTTGTCCGTTTTTCCATTGAATTTTTCATGATTTTGTCCGTTTTTCCAACATCTTCATTTTAAAAGAAGTTAAAGCCTCCGCAGATTGCAGAGGCTTACCTGAACTAAATCATACCTTCTTTGATCACATCATGATCTCTCAGCACTTTTTCTATCACTGTCCCTTTCACCAGACGAAGCAGCGGTTTCTTTAATGCATTCAATGGTCCGGGCAGCTGGATTTCCAGAGGGGATTTTCCATCCATCAGCTTGACGGTGCTGTCCAGCAATTCACGGATATCGTAGACACTTCCCCATACTTCCGGAACGCCTCTGTCCACACCTAGCAGACCGTATACTGCTTCCATCGCAGTTCTTACTGAGTATTCCGTTGTGAAAACTGTATCCCTGGGAGTATCGGCAAACTGTCCCAGGAATGCGAAGTTTACACATCCATCAGGAATGACATCCGGGCGGTCACCTTTTGTTCTGGGCATAAAGAAGGCAGTAATGTACGGCATCATCGTAGGTACACAGACAGCACTCTTCTCGGCCAGTTCTTCAATCTGCTCCACCGGAACTCCCAGATGATACAGCCATTCCTCTGTAATTTCCTTACCGGTACATTCCTTCATTGGTTTTTTCACGTAATCACCGGGAACATCGGTAAATAATCCATAAACCCAGACACAAACCTTATCCCGATCCTGCTCCTTGAACTGTCCCTGTCTGTTGATGGTCCAGCTCAGCAGCCATTTGGAATCCTGACAGCTGACAATACCTCCGGTCACCACATTTCCGCTCTTCGGATCACGTTTGCAGATATTGGTAATATAAGGAATAATTTTGTCATCCAGTGTCGTAATGGTTGCAGACTCCCAGTTTGTTTTGGAAATATCAGAACAGAATTTTTCCGGATGTCCGAAAGAAGGATCCTGTTTTGCGATATTTTTCCACAGATTCCAGCAGCCGCTTGTGCGAACCTCTGCATCCCCGTTGGGGGCATGATTCTGATCACCGTAAATGGTCCCTTCGGTACAGCTTCCGTTTGTCACAAAGACAAGATCATTTTCCGTCAGAAGGATGCCTTTTTCTATTCCTTTCACTTTGCATTCAATTGCTGTAGCCACTTTCCTGTTATCTTTGCATTCAAAAATAACATTGGTCACTTCTGTGTTGAACTGGAAGTCTACCCCTGCAGCCTCCAGATATTTCTGCATCGGAAGAATCAGAGATTCATACTGATTATATTTTGTAAATTTGAGAGCACTGAAATCCGGAAGACCTGCGATATGATGAATAAATCTCTGGAAATACAGCTTCATTTCCAAAGCACTGTGCCAGTTTTCAAAAGCAAACATGGTTCTCCAATACAGCCAGAACGTGGACTGGAATACCTCATCATCGAAAACATCTTCGATGGTCTTATCATACAGATCTTCATCTTTTGTCATGAAAAGCTTCATGATTTCCATACAGCCTTTCTGACTCAGGTTAAATTTGCCATCGGTATGTGCATCTTCTCCCCGATTCACTGTCGCTCTGCACAGGGAATAATTGGGGTCGTGCTTGTTCAGCCAGTAAAACTCATCCAGCACGGATGCCCCCGGTGTCTCCAGGGATGGAATACTTCTGAACAAATCCCAGAGACATTCGAAATGATTTTCCATTTCACGGCCGCCGCGCATCACATACCCTCTGGATGGATCGAAAATACCATCACAGGCACCGCCTGCAATATCCATAGCTTCCAGAATATGAATATGAGAGCCAGGCATCTGCCCGTCACGTACAAGGAAACATGCCGCTGCCAGAGAGGCAAGACCACTTCCTACAATATACGCATTTTTCTCATCCACACCCTCTGGCTTCTTGGGCCGTGCAAAAGCTTCATAATTTCCGTTACTGTAATAAATACCCTTGCTGTTCTTCTCATACTTTCCACGTTCCGTATTGCGGTAGCCATTATTCTGAACAGGGACTTTTTTCACTTCACTTTTTTCATTACTCTTAGCCTTCTTTGCCACAATCGCCGCTGCACCTGCACCTGCTGCAAGAGCTGCTGCCACACCAAGTTTATTAGATTTCTTTGCCATAATCAAAACCGCCTTTCTGCTAATCAAAAATAAAGGAATATGTTTCTTTGTATGCACACATATTATCCCCACAGAAATGGGATTTCAATTTACAAAAATAGACCAATGATAAAAAACTTATCATTGATCTACTTTTGATAAAATATCATTTTGAAAAGTTTTGAATGGAATTAGTTATGTTTCCTTTCAATGCAGTACTCATTTTTTCCACGATTACATGGTAGTCTGCTTTCATTCCCTGCTTAATCCAGTCCAGCATGATTCCTACAAATCCGTATTTGTAGAATTCTGCTATAAATGTTTTGTCCTCCTGAGTGATGTTTACCCCCACGGATTTTTCTTCCACCACGCCCATAATCAGCTGATATGTAAGTCTGAAAAGATAATTTTCAATCTGTTCCCGGCTGACAGAGTGGTATACGTTCATAATGAATGGTTTGTTTTCCAGAACAGCTTCAAAGATCTGTTCCAGACCTTCCTGCCAGCTGTCATATGTCTTTTTTCCCTGCAGAGCACGGGAGGCATCTTCCATGCAGGCCCACTCAACCAGATCGTAAATGTCTTTAAAATGATAGTAGAATGCCATGCGGCTGATCCCACAGTCTTCTGTCAAGTCATTGATTGTAATTTTGTCCAGAGGTTTTTGAAGCAGCAGTTTTTTCAAAGAAACCTCCAGGGCATATTTTGTCATATTGGCCATATTCCGTCTCCACTCCGTTTCACATTTCCCGTGTCAAATCCTTCACCCATCCGTATTTCTTATAATGGAGCATCACCCAGGGGATTTTTCCTACTTCATCCAAACAGGTGCAGGCATATACCACCAGAACCGGCCAGTGGAATAAAAATGTACCGGCAGCTGCCAGTGGAATTGCAATTCCCCACATGCACACCGCCAGGCTGTACATATCAAACATGGTGTCTCCGCCTGCGGCAAATATACCGTTGATGATAATGGTATTGACCGCACGACCAATCATATAAATGGCCATAATGATCATCATCCCCACAAGATATTGTGCTGCTTTGTCTGTCAACTTTACAAACCGAAGTACCAGTGGGGTCACCAGAAGCATGACTCCCGTAGACAGGACACCGCACAGAAACGCCAGTTTTACCAGTCGGTCTCCGTATAATTTTCCTCGTTCCAGATTTCCCGAACCCAACTCATTTCCAATCAGAATACCGCCGCCGCTGCTGATTCCGTTGCACAGGCAACAGATCAGATCACGCACAACAGAAGCCACAGAATTAGAAGCTGCCGCATCCGTTCCCATATGTCCCATAAATGCTGTATAGGAAGTAAATCCCACACCCCAGAACAGGCTGGCTCCTAACAGTGGAAAAGCGCACTTACAAAAATCTGACATCAGCAGCTTATTGCGTTTGAAGAACCGCCCCCAGTCCGGACGTATGTAACCTTCCCGTCTGGAACAGATGATACACCAGATGAGTTCCACTACTCTGGCGATCAGCGTAGCCAGTGCTGCACCCTGTACTTCCATGGCCGGAAGTCCAAACAGACCGAAAATAAACACTGCATTCAAGATAATATTGATGATCACTGCCCCGGAGCTGATCTTTGCTGTCTGTGACGCATGTTCACTGACCTTCATAATTGCCAGATAACACTGGGAAATTCCGGTCAGAAGATAAGACCAGCCAGCAACTTTCAGATATCGGATTCCGATATCAATCAATACTTCTTCATTGGTAAATACCATCATCAGATACCGGGGAAAAAATACACAGCCCGCAAAGAACAACAGGGAAACCACTCCACAGTAACGGAGACAGATACAGAAAATATCATTAACCGTCCTGTGATCACCTTTTCCCCAGTATTGTGCCCCCAGAATACCAGCTGCCGCCACAAACGCCATCAAAATCATATTTTGAATGAACTGTATTTGAGTTGCCAGTGAAACAGCCGCCATAGAATTCTGGGCAACACTTCCCAACATAACTGCGTCCGCCGCAGCCACGGAGGCCAGCATCAGACTTTGTAACGCAATGGGAGCAGTAAGCTGAAGAAGCTTTTTGCAGAAAATCTTGTCTGAAAATAAATTTTCTTTCATAATGTGAAACCTTTCCTTGAGTAACAATATATTTCTGCTCCCATTGTATCAGCATTTGCGTAAATCAGCAAGTTAAATGGACATGCAAGCATGTCCGCTTGGATCGTTGCTCGCAGGAATAAATTTCTGACCGCATTCCTTCAACTATTGTCAACCTCTTAATTTGTCCTCCCCTTTTTGTTACAAATCAGAAGAGACAACAATACCAGCATCATTCCGGATAACTCTGCAATGGTCATTTTTTCGCCAAACAAAAGAACACCAACTACCGCAGCAGTTACCGGCTCCACAGATGCAATAATCGATGCCTTACTGTTATCTACATACTGAAGTCCTAAAGTATAGATCAAATATGGCAACACTGTACATAATATTCCCAACGCAATACAGAACCAGAAGGTTTCTCTATTTTCTGTAACTGTTGTATATATTTGCGGTACATCTACTAAAAAGAACGTTGCCGCTGCTGCTATCAGAAACGTATAAAAGGTTATGGTCATTGTGTGGTATCCCTTTTGGATTGCATATCTTCCGAAAATTGAGTACAATGCGTATCCAAATCCGGCTCCCAGACCGGTCAGCAAACCTGCAGGAGTTATATTTCCCGGATTTGTAAGTACACCTGTTACCAAACCACATCCGATAAAAGTCAAAATAAGGGCTGTAACTTTTCTCTTAGTAAATTGTTCTTGAAACAAAAAAAAAGACATTATCATAACCATCGCAGGGGCTGTATATAATAATACTGCCGCAATTGATAAGGATATCATAGATATCGCTTTAAAATAACAGAAATTAAAAAAGACAATGCTGCAAATACCTGTCCCAATAAAACACCAGATATCCTTTAATCGTATCACAAGTAATTTTAGATCAGACAGTACCAAAACCGGCCCCATAAATACGCAGGCTACTATCGCACGCAGGAATACAATTTGCATTGAATAAAGTCCCTGTGCATTCAGTTTTCTCACAAATATGCCCAGACAGCCCCACAAAATTCCTGATATTAAAATAAATACTGGTGCTATTTTTTTCATTACAATTTACCTCTCAACACAACATATTACATCTAAAATACTCGCAGCCTCATATCCAAACTCTCTGAATAATGACCATGCGGCTACCACAATTTTACTCCGTGTGCTTTCAGGTTGCAATTCTTTTTTCATTCCCAACAGGAATCCATGAATGTCATTACAAATTTACATGGTATAATAATACGACATTATTTTGTTTCATAAATTCTATTGTTATTTTCCGGCATTTCTATTAGAATGGAGGCAGGAATACATCAAATTTCAGGAGGAATATTATGGATTACCAGATGCTTGTTCTGGATCTGGACGGAACTCTGACCAATTCCAGAAAAGAAATTACCGAGCCCACACGAAAGGCTCTGATCGAGATACAGGAAGCAGGAAAACACGTGGTACTTGCCAGCGGACGCCCCATCAATGGTGTTCGTCCCCTTGCTGCCAAACTGGAACTGGAACGTTTTGGCGGATATATGCTTTCCTTTAATGGTGCACGGATTACCCAGTGCTCCACCGGAAATGTTGTTTACAACCGGACACTTCCGGCGGAAGTAATTGGACCTATTTTTGAATTTGCCCGCAGCTATCCGGGTGTGGATGTAGCCACCTATGACGATGATCACATTATTTCCGGCCTCGAACCCAATAAATATACAAAAATAGAATCTTCCATCAACAGTATGCCAATTATCCAGACATCTGATTTTGTATCTTATGTGGATTTTCCTATCAACAAACTTCTGATTCCCGGTGAACCTGCGGTTCTGGAAGAAATGATTCCGGTACTCAAAGAGAAATACCACTCTTTGCTGAACATTTACCGCTCCGAGCCGTATTTCCTGGAAATCATGCCGCAGAATATTGATAAGGCATATTCTCTGCAGAAACTGCTGAGCAGCATTGGGCTTACAGCGGATTCCATGATCTGCTGCGGTGACGGTTACAATGATGTCTCCATGATTGAATACGCCGGACTGGGAGTGGCCATGGAAAATGCACAGCCCATTGTCAAAGACACAGCTGATTTTATCACCAAATCGAATGATGATGACGGTATTCTGTATGTAATCAATCAATTTTTACGCTAAAATTCATTACGATCGAAGATTGTTTATTATGGAACAAACAACGAAATTTGAGTGGAGATCTTTTTTCCGGGCAGTGATTACGCTTGCTCTGCCTATCGCTCTCCAGAATCTTTTGTCCACCACCGCAAGTATGGTGGACACTATTATGATTGGAAGTCAGGGAGAACTGGCAGTTGCCGCCGTGGGAATCTGCTCTCAGATTACCTCCCTGTTCTTCTCCAGTTACTTCGGCTTTGCAGGAGGTGCTTTGCTTTTCTTTGCACAGTACTGGGGTGCCAAAGACATCAAAGGAATCAACCGGACTTTCGGTATATCCCTTTTGTGTATGCTGGTTGTTGCACTGCTGTTTGGAGGTACCGCCGTTACCAACCCGGCACTGCTGCTGCGCATTTATACAGATAAGAGTAATATTATTCAGATTGGGATTCCTTATATCCGGATTGTTGGGTTTTCCTATCCGATTACCGTACTGGTTCTGATCATGAACTTTCTGCTCCGTTCCACAGAACGGGTGAAACCGCCGCTGGTCTGTTCCATCGTCGGCCTGGTTGTAAATTTCTGTCTGAACTGGACATTAATTTATGGACGTTTCGGATTTCCTGCCATGGGTGCAGCGGGAGCCGCTGTGGGTACGCTGGCTTCCAGCCTGGTCAACTTTATTCTTCTTTTGATTCTTCTTCTGAGGGATCAGAAGACGGTGCGTCTTCGCCTGAAAGATATGTTTGGCTGGGGAGATATGTTCATCGGCACTTATCTGAAAAAATGCCTGCCGATTATATGTAATGAATTGTTCTACGGCATCGGACAGATGCTTATTAATATCGTTATCGGACGCCAATCCGAATCTGCCATTGCCGCCATGGCGGCTTTCCGTGTACTGGAAGGATTTGTATTTGCCTTCTTCGGAGGTCTGGCAGATGCCAGCTCTGTTGTAGTAGGTAAAGAAATCGGAGCCGGCAATCACATGAAAGGTTACCAGAGTATGAAAGCCTTCTCCATCCTCTGTCCGGTGATTACTTTCACCATCTGCGGTATTGGTCTAATCTTCAATCGTCCTCTGTTGTCTTTGTTTGGACTGGGAGAGGAAGCATTATTCTATGGAAAATATATGATTGCCATCTATCTGGCTGCAGGAACGGTGCGAACCTGCAATTACATCATGAACAGCTGTTATCGTGCCGGAGGCGAAGCAGTCTTCGGAACTGTCCTGGAAGTCAGCTGCCTGTTCCTGATCAGCGTGCCCGCCACATGGGTCGCTGGTATGATATTAAAACTGCCATTCCTGGCTGTTTTTGCTTTTCTTTATACGGATGAACTGATCCGTCTTGTATTTGAGCTTCGCTACACCATCAGCGGCAAATGGGTCAAACCGGTAACAGAGTTTTCTCCTATGGTAACACCCGGCAGCACCATGACATTTCCGCCAATCCATACATTGTCACCAATTGTGATGGGAAAAGAATACATGCCATCCATACGATGTGCAGGATGAATGGGATGCCCGGTGGTACACAGGGTAACATTGGGGCCAATCAGAACGTTCTTTCCAATTGTAATTTTCCAATCATCGATCAGGGTCAGATTCATGTTGGCATAAGTTCCGGAACCGATGCTGACATACTTACCAATCGTAACAGTAAGCGGAGAGTTCAGCCAGACATTCTCCCCTACTTCCCCAAAAATATCATGAAGCAGTGCTTCACGTTCTGCCATAGCCTCGGTAGGCATCTCATTGAATTTCTTCACCAGAGCTTTACACTTTGCCTGTAAAGCAAGATTTTCCTCGTCATCTTCCCAAATATAACCTTGTTTCATTCTTTCCTGTTCCGTCATTTTCTTATTCCTCCAAACTTATTTTATACTTTTATTTTATATAGACCCCACAGCTACCAATTCCACTAGAAAAATTTATTAGTTGAAACAGAAAGACTGTGCCGGCAAACTCAAACCCGGGAACATACCAGATATACAATCGTTCCTACAAGTCCTGACCCGAAAATAATAGCAATAGGATTCACCTTAAACTTCCGCAGAAGTACAAGGCACACTACAAAAATCACACCCTCTACTGCCCGAAAATCAGATATCACAAGCTCCGAGAGGGATGTATTAAAAAGAGCCAGTACAAGAAGAGAAAGTCCTGCTGACGCAATCATTGCCACAATTGCCGGACGTAGACCATTAAGTACTCCCTGTATCATACTTAAGTTACGATATCTCATATAAAGCCAGGACAATGCAAGAACAATGATAAGAGACGGAAGAATACATCCTAAAGTACACATAACAGCTCCCGGAACCCCCGCAATCTGCTGACCTACAAAGGTTGCACTGTTTACTGCAATTGGTCCCGGCGTCATTTCTGCAATCGTAATCAGGTCAGCAAACTGACTCATCTCCAGCCAGTGATTTGTTTCTACAATTTGATTCTGAATCAGGGGAACCGCCGCATATCCACCTCCAAAACTGAAGAGTCCGACTTGAAAAAATGCCCAGAAAAGTCTCAGATAAATCATTTTTCTTCCTTTTTCCTTTCTGTTCCCACATTGTAAATTAAACCGATCAAAGCACAGATTATAATAAGAACAATTGCACTGACTTTAAACCATACAACAGCAACAAATGCAGCAATCATCACTAAAAGCCACAGCATATTTTTCGTTTTGATAATATTTGAAGCCAGATTAATCACAACATCAAAAATTACTGCGGCAACTCCTGCCCGCATAACCTGGAGTGCAAGGACAATAACCGCATTGTCCTTAAACTGATGATAACATACAGAGATGACCGAAATGATAATTAACGGAGGCAGTACCGCCCCTAATGTACATATCAGTGCACCCGGTAATTTTCGAATGCGGTAGCCTGTGATAATTGCAATATTAACCCCCAATGCTCCCGGTGCAGATTGTGCAATTGCTGTCATATCCAGCATCTCTTCTTCTGAAATCCAATGGAGCTTTTCCACAAATTTCTTCTTCATCATACCGATGATCACAAAACCACCGCCAAAGGTACATGCACTCAGTATAAAAATATTTCTAAACAACTGCCAGTAAACCTTCAGAGAAGATATTTCCTGCAGGTTTATATTTTCCTGTTCTTTCAATATATATCACCCTCGTTGACAGAGAAAAAGCGATTTCCAAAGTCCACCTGATACATATACTGTCCCGGTTCATATCTTTCAAAACTGTAAAATCCGGCAAAAAAACTCTTCATAGCCCAACCCTGCTCAGCCATCTCATTCAACCATTTTGTCTCTGCATCTTTATCAAAATACAATCGGAATCTAATCATCCTTTTCCACCCCCATCAACGTTCCATTCTTCCACAGCTCTTCCAAACGATCTCTCTCTGCCAGAAAAACCTCTTTTCCCAAATCTGTAATAAGATATTCTTTCTTCTTCCGCGATTCCGTGTCCACACTGTAGATACGGATCCAGCCTTTTTTCTGAAGATTCTGAATAGCTCCGTACAACGTACCCGGACCCAGAGAAACCCGTCCTCCAGTCAGCTGCTCCACTTCCTGGATAATCCCATAACCATAGTTGGGATTCCTGACTGCAAGCAGAATATAATAAACAGCTTCCGTCAGCGGGATATCCTTATCTGACATACACCCAGCTCCTTTCATTGGAAAACAATATATCAGCATACGATATATCGTATATTCAATATATCGTATGCTGATATATTTGTCAAGTCCTAATTCGGATTTGATTTACTTCTGCCGGATATCTACATACCCACAATCCAGTGCAGTCTGGTTAATTCCAATTCCTGCTCCCAGTACTTCATCCCAGTCTTCACTTTCGTCTGCAACTGCTTTTTGATAAATGGTATAAATTCCGTTTTCTTCTTTCAGTCCCAGAAATCCGCAAAAATATAACAGGTCTTTCAGTTCATCTTTACCGGTATTCGTATATTCCAGTGTTACATAGACCAGTTTCCGGGCAACCGTCTCCGTTTTTACAATTTCATCCAGAGTCTCAATTCCATCCCCTTTCTTCACATACTGCAATTTTTGAGGAAGGAGTTTTCCCTCTTCATCCACTGCTTTTTTAATGTCATCCGTGATACCTTCCGTTTTTTCTAACAGACTCAAATCATCTCCGATCTGTACATCCGTGACTTTGACCATGATATCATTAGTAATTATCCATTCTCCACTGATATCTGCCGCAGAACTTGATACAGAAAACTCTTCTCCGATTTCATGCAGATGACTCATTTCCTCTGCTGTTGCAGTCACTTTTTCTTTGGATTCTGAATACCCGCCCTGCTCTGCTTTTTCTGCATCCAAACGACTCCAACAGAGTGTTTCTGATAAGGGTACTGTTTCTCCAGTGGGTACTAATGTTGTATTTTCTGCCACCTTCAAAACTTCCTCTTTTGTCATATCAGTTCCACCAAAAATTGTCAGGACTCTCCATACTTCCGGATATACGATATATACTTTTTTATCAAAACTAATCTCATCTTCATTCAATACCTGCATTAATCAAAATACGAATCAGCCACGTTTTGAAAAACTCATTCTTTTCAAGCGTACCTATCTTTTCCCAGCAGGTGAGAATCGTATCCTGCAAAGCATCTGCCACATCTTCATCATTTTTCAGAATCGCCTTTGCAACTTTGTACATACTTTTCGTGTTTTGTTCTATCAGCACAGTAAAGGCAGTTTTATCATGCTGCTTTGCCTATTGTACCAGTTTTTCCATATTCATTTCCTTTCTCTCGGGTCCGGATCTCGTTTCATTTACACTTATTAGATAAACAAAAGCGGATTTTGGTTGGAAGAAAATGAAAAAAGCCTGCACTTTTTTGTGCAAGCCATTTTTCAGGATGACCTCATCCAATCAAAACATTTTTCCCCTGAAATGCAAACCCATAAGTTCGAATTCTATTTTCTGGAATACCACGCACAGTAAGTTCTGCTGCATAGTTTTTCTCTTCTATCTGCCTGTGTGCTTCCAAAACAGTATCCATTAATGTAGATTCTTCAGACGGATCATGCACCTTAAATTCCAGAATAATGGCATCATCTTTGTCAGGATACTTCGGCTCAAGTATCACATCATATCTTCCAAATCCACTCTCTCGATTTGATTTTATGATATGCCTATTCTGAAGTTCTACAATCAGCCCAAGCACAAAACCGTGATAAAATCTTTCTGGTTCCTCACCAGAAGGTTTCTTACCTGTGTCAAAATAACTGAAGGTATTTAATGCAACTCGATTCATATATGCATTCATAGCTTTTTTATCACCACTTAAAAGTGCTTTAATAAAATCATTGTACTCTGTTTCCGCTTCTGTAAACCAATCACGTATTATATTTTGAAACATCAGTTTCACTTCCAGATTTGTAAAAGAAAGCTCATACTGCGGCTGTGCACCCTCAGGTATATCCAGATAGCTTTCATGATAAAGCACCTTTAAATATCCACTGGCCAGCAAAAGGCTCCATACTGCCTTTTCACTGCCATCAAGCTGATTATATACTATCTGCTCATCAAGTGGTGAGCGTATCTTCTCCCCATGAAGCAATGTTTCAAATTTTTCCTTAATCCGGCAATTACCTTCCTGAAGCAGTTTACCTACCAGACTATTAGAACTGGTGTTGGCCCAATAAGTTTTATATTTCCCTGTATCCAAAAAATTTAAAATAGACCATGGATTATAAATATCTTCATGTGTTCCAAAAATGAATCCATCATACCATTTCTTCACTTCTTCTTTTTTACTGGCGAGCCCACACTCCTCCAGGGCATCAAATACCTCCTTCTCAGTAAAACCAAAAGAATCCATGTACTCGTCAGAAGTTGTAGTCACAACCTTCAAATTATTCAAATCAGAAAAAACTGATTCTTTACTAACCCTTGTAATCCCTGTCATCACAGCCCGCTCAAGCCAGGGATTCGTCTTAAATGATAAATTGTATAAATTTCTGGTAAATCCGACAAGTTCTTCCCAGAATCCATCTATATAAGCTTCCTGCATAGGAGTATCATATTCATCCAAAAGTATAATTACTTTTTTGTTATAGTAACGGTAAAGAAAGTTCGACAGCTGATAAAGAGCCAGAGATGCATCACTATCATCCATATCTTCCGAAACACGTTTAAAATATTTGATATCCGTTTCGTAAAGCAAACCGCTGTCCAGTAGAAAAGAATTTTCCGCATATAGTTTTGTAAGAATCTGGCAAATTTTCTTTCGTGCAGTTTTATAATCTTTTTCTTTTACCCCTGCAAAAGAAAGGCTAATGACTGGATAGGTTCCCTTTAATTCTCTGTATTTTGTATCATTCCAAATAGAAAGATTTTCAAATATTTTCTCTTCCTCCGCATACTTAATAGAAAAGAAGTGCTCCAGCATACTCATATTCAACGTCTTCCCAAAGCGGCGCGGACGAGTAATCAAAGTAACACTGTCACCGCTTTCCCACCACTCTTTAATAAATGGTGTTTTATCGATATAAAAGTATCCTTTCTGAATAACATCAGCAAAATCCTGTAATCCTATTGCAATCTTTCTTGCCATAGACACTTTCCTTTCCCACTCAATTTTTATTATAACCAAATTTTTTTCGATAGTAAAAACCAATCGCCAGACTGCAGACAATCCATCCTGCCGGATAAGCGAATGCCACCACATAGATGCTGTCTGCCTGCCAGGTACTGACTGCCAGATAAATCTGTCGGAAGACCACAAAACTGCTGAGCATAATCAGCATAGGGCCATTGGCATCCCCGAATCCCCGCAGAGTACCGGCTGTAATCTGGTTGAAGCAGCAGCAAACATAGAATGGAGCCATAAACTTCAGGAACACACGTCCAAACTCCAGCACTTCCGGATCCGGGGTAAATAGCCGGATAATCGGAGTGGCCGCCGCAAAAAGTATTACCGTCAAAATCAGGGTAACAAAAATAGCAACCCGCAGAGCCGTTTTTCTTCCCTGATGAGCCCGTTCCGTCTGGTTTGCACCCACATTCTGACCAACAAAAGTCGTAGCTGCCAGAGAAATACTCTGCATCGGCAGGATAACAAACTGATCCACTTTCGTATACGAGGTCCAGCCCGCCATACAGGCAGAACCAAAATGATTGATATATGACTGCACAAATACATTGGAAAATGATGTAACTGCCATCTGCAGTCCGGCAGGTATACCGATCACACATATTTTTCTCACAATATGTCCGGACAGATGCAGATCCCTCCAGATCAGCCGATAGCTTTCTTTTGTTCTGGTCAGAACCACCAGAACCATGCAGGCAGAAATCAACTGGGAAATCACAGTAGCCCATGCCACTCCCGCAATCCCCATCCGAAATGCGATCACAAACACCAGATCCAGCACGATATTAATCACCGATGACATACACAAAAAGTATAACGGACGTTTGGAATCACCCACTGCCCTGAGAATTCCCGAACCCATGTTATAAATCATAAGCCCGGAAATCCCCGCAAAATAAATCCTGAGATACTCTGTGGATTCTTTCAGCACATCCTGTGGCGTTTTCATAAAACGAACCATAAACGGCACCATACTGATACCCACAATCGTCATGACTACACAGAGAATAAAAGTCATCAGAAATGTGGTGTGTATGGCCTGATGGAGACCTTTCTCATTCTTTCCGCCAAAATAATGAGAGATTACTACACCTGCTCCTGTGGATAATCCCATAAAAAATCCTACCAGAGTATTAATGACCGGTCCGGTGGAACCAACAGCCGCCAAAGCCTGCTTGCTGACATAATTCCCCACAACTACACTGTCCACTGCATTATAAAACTGCTGAAAGAAATTACCGATCAGCAGCGGAATTGCAAACATAACGATATGCTTCCAGATCGTTCCCGTGGTCATATCCCTCGTTTTCTTAGCACTTTTCACTTGATTGTTTTTTGTTCTGCCTGAGTCCTCATACTCCATTTTTCTTACGCTCCCATATTGTGTTATCATCCTTCTATCTGTTCAAAACCGAATCTCCAACTATTCCGGTCCACTGAAACATCTGTAATTATTTTAACATATACATTATGAAAATACTATCAAAACACCTCAACACCCACCCGAACTGCCAGCAGAAGCTGCTGCAGCACTGGATGCCGCAATGACGGCACACATAGCAGCCTGCTGAGCAGCAAGCAGCTGCTGTGCCATCTCATAAAAAACCTGTTCAATCTCCCTATGACTATGTTCGGCAAAGTCAGGCGTGGCAGCCAGTATTACCGGCTTACGATTTTCCTCACCCGTGAGCATGACAGCCAATTCATTATCTAACATCTCATCATCAATCTGTTTCCACATGTCATGTTCCTCTGCACTCAAATCATCCAGACCAAATTTTTTTAATATTGTGTTCATAATCTGTTCTTCGATCACAAGATAATTGCTCAAATGAACCTTCACAGGACGGATGATATCAGAAATATATGCCTCACTGGCATCATGCAAAAGTTTTCCTGAAAAAGTGTTCATGGTGTTCATTTTTTCTTTCCTCATCAATTCATAGTAACAAACATTTTTCTATTGAATTTAATAAACACTTATGCTATATTGTAAGTACAAAAAGGACAGCCGCCCACAAGTGGTTGACCTGATAGTTGATAGACAAATCCACCCCTACACTCGGTCAAAGTCCTGGGGTGGTTTTTCTATGTAGAATTACTTACAAAACGTAAAAACGAATGTAAGCAATGCCAAAAGGAACAGACCAAAAGTCATCAAGTCCTTAAAATCAAAATGATTTTTCATAGGCATCACCCCCATTCTTTTTGAATGAGGCCAACACACCCAGTAACACGATTGTCCTTGTGTTCATTATATCATGCAATCTTTATCCTTGCAATTATATTCTATTTTCTTCTATCCACTTCACTGCAAAATCAACAAGTTCCCTCTGTTTCATAAGCCTGATCTCTGCCTGGTTAATGCAAGAGTTCTTCACCAAACCTGTTTTCTCGAATGCCAGACCGATCTCATCAAAGTCTTCACCATCCACAAACAATGTGTCATATTTCTTCCAGACACGACTTCCATTTTCAAGAATCGCACTATATTCTGTGCAGTCATGTTTCCCGGGATAGTTTGCCCGTACATCTGCCAGATGTAACGATGTGTTTTTGTCATACCCGACACCAAGCAGGAGAACGTATGCATCTAATTCATACAATTTCCCAATCGGTGATCCATCACCGAATATATTGGATAAGTCATGGTTCATCGTTATATATTCTGCGTATTTTCCATTGGCACATACCGATCTTGCCGGATGATCACTTCTGATACTTCCCTTCCATAAGCGAAACATTTCTGCAACTGCTCCCATGGTATTGGTAGGCGTAATATTTTTATCATATGCCGGCCAATGATCCCTGATGATCTGCCAGTCTGCTTCATCGCAATCCCAATGCACGCCATCCACAGGGTCTAAATTCTTCCATGATTGAGACGGCATTACTATAGTTCCTTCATCTCCAACCGTTTCGAACAAAGCTTCTATAACCGTCTGTGCCCCGCCGCACACATAGCCCATACTGCTTAAAGATGCATGTACGATAACGATATCACCTTTTTTAAGTCCAATCTCCTGTAATGTATTAACTATATCTTCTTTAATCACTGCTCTTTTTAACATAAAAAATGCCCCCTACAATTATAATAGATACTTATATTGTAACTGTAGGAAGCCTTCTGTCAACCATATTTTCCTGTAAGAAAATTTATTCTTTTTATTTCAGACACCAAAATAGCTATAAACGCAAGCAGTGCAATCACCCCTGCCAGAACCTGATACCTGATTTTCATCTTTTCCATTTTCCACTCTGTCATCTGGTTCTCATCCAGATTGGAATCATATCCCATTTCCAGCAATTTCTCCTGAAATTGTTCAATGGTTTCAGCGTCTATTAACTCCACCACTGCCAAATGTGCTGCAGGAATCTGTCCTTTCATTTCCAGGTAACTTTTTGCCGCCTTAACACTCATATATACTGCCGGCTGTTTGCTTTCATCTCTTATGATACCGCAAATTTTCGCAGATGTTCCATCGACAGTCGTTTCATTCCGCAGCCAGGAAATCTGTTCAACAACAGCGGTATCATCCGTAAGAAATGTTTTCAAAGCGGCTTCATTTAAGATCAGATAAGGCATGCTTCCTGCTTCTGCATATGGCTCACCCTCTATGAGAATTCCAGGAATCATACTGGAATCGATTCCCTGTATCACCAGATCAGAACTGTAGATTCCACTTGAAATCGTGGCAGGAATTTCATATAGCACAGAACCGCCTTTGACCTCTTTCATTGCCAGTAAAGCCTGCAAATCTTCCTCTCGATTGATCGACACCGTTACGCCAAATGATTGTTTTTGTTCTGAACGAACCTGACGTTTTAGATAAAAAGCAGAGCCAAACAAATACGCCGCCGCAATCAGGAAAAATAAAGATGGGAATGCAGATTTTTTCCATATTTTTATCCTATATGACATCATCTTTGTTTCCGTCCCAACAGATACGCCCCTGCTCCGACAGCAGCCAGAAGCCCAATCCCTCCCACAATCAGAATCGATACCCACCACTGCGATACCGGCTCTTCCTCAGCCTGTGTCAGGGCTTCTGATGTTACAGGTTTTATGATGGCAGTGTCAAAGGTATACTCCTGAGAATATTCACTGCCCAAACTATCTTCATATGTCAGGGTAATAGTTCCCATGGTCTCCCCGTAGGAATCCACTCCCTCTAACCGGTCAATAAAAACATTAGCTGCAGCCTCTCCGGCAGTCCCACTCTCCATATTTCCAATAAATGCCGCCTTTGTCTGTACCAGACCATTGCCGGTCACATCGCACCTCACATTGAATATCTGACTTCTGCCCAAATTCATCACCTGAAAGTTCAGGGGAATGGTATCGCCGGCAACTAATTCTTTTTCAATTTTAGGTATCGTAAGTTCCACATCCAATGGCTGAATGACAGTTACTGTAAAATTTCCCGCAGACGAGTATGTATTTGCCTTGGGATCATCATAGCTCATCCCAATCTGAACAGGATAATTTCCCTCCGGCGTACCCTGACTTACCCGAAAACGTAAGGTCAGTTCTGTCATTTTTTCTTTTCCCAGCTTCCCGACATATATCGTGCTGCTTTCATTTAATAGTTCAAAATCAGAAGATGGTACTGTCACCGTGGCAACCATATTCTGTACAGACTTCAGCGTGCTGGTATTTTTTAATGTGATAACAGCTTCAAATTCTTTTCCTGCTTCTACGGGATTTGTCTTAATCTTACTGTTACTGATTAAGACAATCGGTGCTGAGGTAGGCGTTTCCACCGGCTCAGCAATCGGGTCGCTTCCAGAATCTGCCGGTGCATTCGGATCAATTCCATCTGTTATTGTTACAAAATTTGTAAAAGACTGGTTGATTTCCCTTCCCGCAGCATCTTTCCCTGTAACAAGAATAACAATGGGATAAATACCATTTACCCGGTTCGATGCCAGGCTAATCATAAAAGTGATATAAAAAATTTCTTTTGTTTCATTCGTCCCATTCACCGGCTGATTTGTTAATTCGAAATTTTTTTCATAATTACGATAAACAAAGGGCGAATTCTCTGTACTCCCCAAATCAACAGATGCCGTCAGCGTATCCTGTTTCACATTTCCATCGCAGACGAGAGGCAGTACAATTGTCACCTCGCCATTTGCGCACACCGGCTGGTATCCATTTTTGTATGCGGTTGCCATTCCCTCATATATATTTTGATTATCAATATGAAGAAAAGTTTCTGTACTCTGATCCGCTGGAACATCTTCCTTTTCATCATCCGGGAGCGGCTCGATGACCGGAGTCTCCGGCACATCCTCTTTTTCATCCTCCGGAAGCGGCTCGGTGCCTGTTACCGGATCATTTGGCACTGTCACATCTTCTTCTGCATATACAGGAGTCATCATCCCCAGACACAAAATCACAATCAGCATCATGCTGTATATTCTCTTCATTTTATCTCCTCCACATCATCATTGTTCCTGCATCTATCTCACAGACCGTATCACACAGTTCATCAATATCCGCCTGATTATGGCTGGCAAGAAGAATAGTCTTTCCTTCTTCGCGAAGATGCCTGATCAAATCACGAATTTGAGCCACACCATTCTTGTCCAGACCGTTGAAAGGTTCATCCAGAATCAGTATGGACGGATTTTCCATAATTGCCTGTGCGATACCAAGTCTCTGCCTCATACCCAGACTGTATTTACTTACCGGCTTCTTAAGCTCCGGATCAAGTCCTACTCTGTCCAATGCCTGACAAATTTCCTTCGTACCAATGCATTCTCTCAGAGAAGCCAGTAATTTCAGATTTTTAATGCCCGTCATGTTGGGCAGAAAACCTGGGGTCTCAATAATAATTCCCATACTGTCCGGAAAATCAATATCCTTCGCAATCTGCTTTCCGTTCACAATCACCTGTCCTTCATCCGGACGCAGAAATCCACAGATACACTTCATCATAACTGTTTTGCCGCTTCCATTATTCCCCACGATCCCATGGATTTTCCCGGACTCAAACTCCCTGTCAATCCCATGAAGGATTTCTTCTTTTCCAAAAGATTTATGAAGATTTTTTAGTGTGATAGCTGGTTCCATATCATTTTCCTCCCTGTGTACCTGTGAAGGTAAAGCTGTATCTTTGAATCACCAACAGCGATGCTCCAAAGCAAATACAAATTAAAATTCCACAAATCAAATAGCTTTGCCACAGTGTTGGCAGCAAATCATAGCCGAAATTATGCATAGAAAAAGTAGCGTGATTTAATGGAGAAAGCCATCCCACAATCACATTTGCCTTATAAGACTCATAATCAGATATATGGAAAAGTATTTTCATCGTTTCAGGGTTTAATAAGAATCCATAAATACTAAAACCAAATGCTGCAATCACACCGCCGGGCTGCCCCTTCAAAAGATGAAACAACAGCATAAGGAATACCAGAAGAAGTGCGTACAACAGCATCAAAAGAAAAATAATAGCTGCACACTGGTATGGGGTGGACATTTCCATTGTTTTTATAGTTGCCGGAACAGCAATCACTTCACCCGCCTTGGAATAACTGAGTATGACTGCTGTGGGACTCCACAAATTTCCAATAAATGCATTTTTCATGCAAATAAGTGATGTAGAAGCCATCACAAAAACCAAATAAAGAAATGTTGCCAGAACGATATATAACGCCTGTCCCATGAGCCATATTTTCCTTGTAGTCCGCATAAGAAAAAATGGCGTGCCACTGGTAATAAAAGGCATATCGGCAAATAAGAAAACCAGAATCAGGGAGGCCAGCAAAATCGAATTGCTGTCTCCAAAAGTCCAGATGAACGGTTCCAGAATCTGCATCGATGTATCATATTTATCTGCAAAGGCAACCACTTTATCCGATAATAAAAAACAGAAAATAAACGCAATGGCAAAGCTCAGAAAAATGCGGGGATTTTTCTTCCACATATGGAAATTGTAAGCTGCCACCATAAAAATCTGCTTCATATTTCTTCTATCCTCCGATACATCAAAATACTGAGAACGACAGTTACAAGAAAAATCAGTTCTGCCATCCAAAGCACACTTCCCCATATTCCCCATACCCAGAGTGTATCCGTGGGCGATATCCACTCCCTGGGATTCAGAATATAAATGTCTTTCAGATACCTGTCGTGCAGGATGATCAGCACATAGTAAAAAACAAAAGGGGATGCGTACGCCATATATTTACTGGCTGTTACAACAGAACACAGCATTCCAATCAATGAAAACAGCATTCCGGCACAAAAAAATAAGACGCACGCATTCAGTACGTCCGGTGCATGGTTTTCCTGTACTGCTCCAAAGGCAGCTGCTTTCTCCATCGGCAAAAAAATAAGCAGTAAAACACCATAATACAGACCGGTTCCTGCTACAGGCACAAGACCTCCGGAAAGGCCGCAGGCAATTACCTTGCCTGCGATATAATGACCTCTTCCGGACCTGTGCAGATATGCTTTGATAAACCCACTTTCCATATCATCTAAAAAGGAGGCAGTAAAGGGGAATGCACACAGTATCGGAAGTGCCAGACATACGACATCCGAGACAAGTGCCTTTTGAAAAAGCTGATAATGAAATCCATTTTCCAAAAGCCCCTTCTCCAAATTCTGCATTCCTGTCATACAATCCTGAAAACCACCAAAGCATAAGGCCGTGCACATGCCCACGATTGCCAGGAGGAAGACAATTCCCGAAAATGCCTGTATACAGCAAGATGAAATTGTATTATTTATTCTTATCATCTGATTCACCGAAATCGCCCCCTTGTTTGCTCCAACCATCCATCAGTAACCGGCTGTAATATCAATCACACTACCGTCCACGGCATTGACCGCCAGCAAAATCCACGGATAGCTTTCTGTATCGCTGTGATCCTCCCATTCCCCGTCCAGATAATGAAAATTCCTGGTGTAATCACCATAAAACAGCCATACCGGTGTCAGCAATCCTCTCCGGTTGCTTCCGCTGCTTCGCACACGCATCAGACCAAGTCTGACGTCTGTGACCGTCACATCTGCTGATGTCTGCACATTGTCATCGCTAAACTGTTCCAGATCACCCTGAGTCGTAAGGGGCATCATCTGCTCAAAAATATCAGATGCCTCCTCAAAGGAAATAATGCCCACATTTTCAGATACGGTATCCTCAATCATCTGCGGAAAAAACCAGTCCAGAGAAATGATACCGTCTTTATCCACAATCACAGAAATTTGTTCATATAACCAGGTGAGAGAAGTATCATCCTTATCCGGTACATAAGAAGAACTGGTCACAGCCATCTCAATACCATCCACGCACTGTGCGTAGACAAAACGATAAGCCGTATAATTCTCCGATTCTATCATTGTTCCATCCGGTTCCTCAGAATCAACAGCTCTGTACCCTTGTACCAACATAGCATCATGTACTTCCACATCCACACCGATTTTCTGGAAAAAATCATCTGCAATTGCTCTGGCTTCTTCTTCCCCGATACCAACCTGGCTTTTCTCATCTTCCGTACATTTCGATACGGGCACACCGGCATCTCCTGAATAGCTGTATTCGCTTTGTCTTATATAATTGACAGACGATGCCACCGGACACTCCTCATCACAACTGTCCACCGTCAGCCATTTCTTCTGATCCCTGGACGTCACATCAAAGCCTCTGGTAGTAAATGAACCGTTTACACCATCCCACTCCTGCTCCACCAGTCCAGAATCCTTTTTTACAAACTCCAGCGTGGATTCCTCCGGAGTATCCTTCATCGTTTCTTCCAGCGATGCAATCATTTCTTCATGATATGCAATGATTTCTTCCCGTTCACTCTCCGTAAGTTCTTCATCATCCCTGATATTTGCTATGGTCTGCTTCATTTCCAGAATCCGTTTTTCACAATCATCTTTCGTAAAATCAGTGCCCGTCGTTACATATGCCTCCCCATCCGGGAAGAAATAATCATATACCTTATCCACCAGTTCCTGTGTAAACTCTCCGCAGTACACATGATACATGGGAATACTGTCCTTAAGAGGAATAGTCACAGGTGCCTGATTAGCGTCAATTTTTACTGTGCCTGCCTCATTTTCATAATGATACTCATAGGTTGCCGAAGCGGTGGCTGCCACATCTTTCAGAGTTGATCCGGCTTTCGGCTCTTCCTTTGCTGCCGCTTCCAGCCGTTCCTGATCCTTTTGCGCAACCAGCTTCTGATCCGGTGACTTTTCACATGCAGTCAGACTGAGGCCCATCACAAGAGCCATCAGAAATATTGCTTTTCGTTTCATCTTTCTTCTCCTTCTTTACCATTCATACATTTGCTCAATTTCAAATGCTTCCTGCCATGAACTGATTATAGCTTGTCAGGTGTTTTGAAGTCATCAGAGACTTGTAAAAGAATTGTAAAGATGCATCGTAAAGCAGCTGCCCTTCCCTTCTTCACTTTCAACCATCAGTGTAGTGCCATGGATTTCAGCTATTTTCTGGCACAGGGCCAGCCCAAGGCCAAACCCGCTCTGATTTCTGGACGCATCTCCCTGATAAAAAGCCTGAAAAATTTTGCCAATCTGGTTCTTTGGAATACCACTTCCATTGTCCTTTACCTGAATCATCTCACTATTTATCGTTATGATTATTTCCGTTGCTCCCGCCTTCTCTGCGTTATCACAGAGATTGGTAAGGAGCATCGTCAGAAGATCCTGATCCCCATAAATATTACCGTCTTTATAAACAACAATTGACACAGCTGCACTATTTCTAAATATGCGGCTCAGCTGGATTTCCCATGCAGATAAATTTATCTCTTTCCATTCCATCTGAGCATTTGCAAGCCCGACCAAATTTGTCAGTCTGCCGGAAAGCCGTTCCAATCTGCGGGCCTCCATGTCAATAAAATCAATTGCCTCAGCCTTTTGTTCCGCGTTCATCTTTACAGACTTCAGCGCATAGGAATATCCACAGATCGCTGTTACCGGGGTGCGCATTTCATGGGCCAGGGCATGAATCAGCTGATTCCGGGCCTCTGAAGTTTCTTCTACCTCTTTCACATGTTGTTCTACAGACTCAGCCATCGCATTAAAACTGTCTGCCAAAGCAGCCAACTCATCCCGCCCGGGAATCACAAGACGTCTGTCATACTGTCCGGATGCAATGGCCTCCGCCTCTTTTTTCAGATGTTCCAATGGTGTAAGTGTTTTTTTTAGAAATAGAATAATCATTCCACAAGCCAGAATTGATATGATAAGCCCGATCACAATACATTCCCAGATCAACCTGTTGATTTGAGAAAACAGTTCTGTGATGTTTCTTACGACACATATTTGATAGATTTGGCCACAAAGTTCTATAGATTGTCCCGCAATGCAATAATCCCCCTCCTGAAAATGAAAGATTTGCATCTTTATCTCCTTTGATATGGAATCATTGTCAATCCCTATCGCCGCAGCTGCATTTATCCCGGAATTATTGAAGAGAATTTCATCTCCGGATTGTAATGTATACTCGCTCCCCGCAGCTGCGCTCAGCATTTCCTGAAAAAAATAGTATTTTAACACCGTTGATGCTGTCAATTTCTGTTCAATTTCTGACAGTTCATTTTCATGAGAACTTACAGCCGCCGCTAATTTCTCTTCTTCCTGGCTGGTGTAGTCTATGGCATTATCCAACAATGCATTTTTGCTGGTGGAAATCAAAAGAGAGCAGCAAAGAAATAAAGCAGCCATCAGAAATCCCAGCGTTCCTATCGCAATTTTTGTTCGCAGCTTCATTATTCTCCCACCTCCAGACGATAACCAACCTTCGGAACCGCAACGATACGAACCCCTGTCTTTTTTCGAAGACTGGCCACATGGACATCCACAGTTCTTGTTTCGCCCTCGAAATCAAATCCCCAGATCTCATGGGGTGACCGGTCACCATTTCTATCAATCAGGGGTGACCGGTCACCCCATTAATAAAGATCATCCAGAGTCAGCAATGTAACTTCACCCCTGTCTGCTGCCGACATGAGTGCCGGTGTGAAACCTCCTTTTGAAAAAATATAGTAATGGAACGTTGCATTTTTACGAAATACCGAAGCATATCTGCGAATAAGCTCCAATTCCTCAATTCCAATCTTCTCATTCCGATACTTGCAGGAACCGATCAGATACTCGTCTCCTTCTATGGGCATCCCAACAATATCAATTTGTATTTCTTTTCTGGTTTTTGCATCTGTTCCCCACCACTGTCCAACATTACTTAACAAAATAGGAAGGTCAGGCGCATATCGAAGCAGATATTCCTGACACATTTTCTCAAATACCAGCCCCATATAATCCGGGTAATACTGTTTTGCTGCCCGCTCATAAACCTGCTGCATACGCCCGGCACTGATCATTGACATATTTCTGGGCACAAAACGATACCAGAAACGAAAGAAATTATCATCAATGGCGTAAATTGTTTTCTTTCCAGGCTTCTCAGTGATTGGAGTTTCTTTCTTCAAAATACCCAAATCCAACAACACCTTAAGGTATTTTGCACACACACCAGACTCAAGTCCCACTTTTGTGGAAATTTCATTGGAACGACTGGCGCCTCCTGCAATAGCTGCAATGACTGAATTGTAGATTGCCGGCTCTCGTAATTCCTGTTTTAATAAGTTTTCCGGTTCTTCAAAAAGGTAACTGGAGGTATCAAATAAATTTTCCAAAAGTGCTTTATCTAAATCTTTTTCCACATCAAGCTTATTGATATAGTGCGGAATTCCTCCAGTTACACCATATAAAAGTGCCTGATCCGCTGCTGACAGTTCCGGATGAAATGCTGTGATTTCCCGGTAGGTTAGAGCCTGTATTTTAAACTGTGCTGTGCGGCGTCCATAGAGAGGACTTTCATAACCTAATACCTGATATTCCATAAAACTCATCGAAGAACCACACAGGATCAGATAAAGCTGTCCATCCTGCCATTGATGGTCAATGATATGCTGCAGGCGTGATGAAAAAGATTTCTCAGCCTTTGCCAGATATGGGTACTCATCAATAACAAATGCCATTCTTTTATGAGTCGACATGGTTGTGATTTCATTCAAGGCATCTGCATAACTTTGGTAAGTAGGAAAACTGGAGCTATCAGGATTTTTGTAGCTGTAAATTGCTTTCGACAATGCTTCCAGATTTTCCTGGGAAGATGCATTTAAGGCTGAAAAATAAACTGTCGGCTTCCCCTTACAGAACTCGTTAATCAACGCAGTTTTTCCGACACGCCGTCTCCCATAGATGACAATACACTCAAACCGCCCCTTCTCATAACGCCGATTCATAATTTTTAGTTCTTCCTCTCGACAATAGAACATAACTTTCTCCTCTTTTCTTCCATTTATCAACTTACGAGTTGGTGTATCATGAGTTTATTATATCCTTTTTCATTGAGTTGTCAAGAACAGAATAGTCAGGTATTGATTCGTACTCTTGTCGAAACTTGCGGTGAAAACAATTTGAATTATCCCCCCATTCTTGTTATCTTATAATTGGATATGACAATTGGCCGAGGAAATCTGTGAGAAGTTTCAGAAACGTGAAAATACAGGCGAAACTCTTACGAATTTCATGCGACTTACACTTCTGAACTAAAGCCGCTCACCCGAATTTTTGAAATTCAAGCAATTAAAAACATTTCCAAAATCCCCACAACTACCATAGGTGTCACCTGAAAAAAGTTCTTTAAAAGCGTTCAAAGGATATTTGCGGGTTCTTCCCATTGATACATAGAAGTGCTTCTGGAAGGAATCAGGAACAATTTCATCAAGGTCAATGTGCTGCTGTAAGAAAGACAGAAACTGAGGCTTGTCGGATTCACAAATTTCTTGACAATTTGACAAAATATCTGTCAAAGAAAGCTGATTGTATGGTATCATATAGGTACAACTCCTTTCAGGTGGATATGGTTGATTTTTGTTTGGGCGCTTAAATTTTCCACAAACCTGTGAGGAGTTATTCTGTTTTAAAAAGTCCGATTTTATGCGGGCTGTGGCGTTTCGCAAACGCCTATTATCTATTATATTTAAGGAGGATATGTAACATGAGAAAGAAACTTGTAACATTAATGATGGCAGGGCTGATAGGTATTTCTGTTGTAGCTTGCGGCAATAATGAAAATATTCAGTCTGAGAAAACTAACATTGAAAATGAGAGTGTTGATGCAGAGGCAACTCCAGAAGAAATTCAAGAAGGAGCTCCAGAATCAGTTGAGTCTGTAGATGTTGTAGAAACTGATCCAACAGATGATAATGCTTCATACGAACATAAATCGGCTCTTAAGAAAGCGTATGCATATAGTGAGTTAATGCACATGTCCAAAGCAGAACTCTACAATCAGCTTACATCTGAGCATGGAGAGAAATTTTCTGCCGAAGCAGCTCAATATGCTATTGATACTATGGATGTTGACTGGAATGCCAATGCATTAGAAAAAGCCAAATACTACAGTGAATTGATGCATATGTCCAAAGCAGGAATTTACGACCATCTCACATCCGAATATGGAGAAAGATTTACTGCTGATGAGGCTCAGTACGCTATCGATAATATTGAAGCTGATTGGAATGCTAATGCATTAGAGACAGCAAAATCATATCAGGAAATGGATATGTCACCAGAAGCTATTAGAGACCATCTCTCTTCTGAATATGGAGAAAAATTTACTCAAGAAGAAGCTGATTACGCGGTTGATAATTTGGAATAAAGCAAACGCTCCCGGTACACTCCTTGCTCGACCGGATGCCGATTGCAAAAAAATCCCGGAAACAAAGCGTTTCCGGGATTTCTGTGTCTTTGAAATTTTCGTTCGAATTATCGTTTGCTGAACTGCGGAGCACGACGGGCTGCCTTTAAGCCGTATTTCTTACGTTCTTTCATTCTCGGATCACGAGTCAGGAATCCAGCTTTCTTCAGAACTGGTCTGTACTCAGCATCTGCCTGCAGAAGTGCACGGGAGATACCATGACGGATAGCACCAGCCTGTCCTGTAAATCCACCACCGTGAACATTTACCAGAACGTCAAATTTTTCAACGTTGTCAGTTGCTACCAGCGGCTGACGAACAACTACCTTCAGAGTTTCCAGACCGAAATACTCATCGATATCTCTTTTATTGATTGTGATTTTACCAGTACCTGGCATCAGGTATACTCTGGCGATAGATTTTTTTCTTCTTCCTGTTCCGTAAAATCTTGTATTAGCCAATGTTCTTTACCTCCTCATTAAAATGTTAATACTTCCGGTTTCTGAGCTGCATGAGCATGTTCCGGACCTGCATATACATGCAGTTTGGAATACATCTGTCTTCCCAGAGGTCCTTTTGGAAGCATACCTTTTACTGCCAGTTCAACAACCTTCTCCGGTTTTTTAGCCATCATTTCTTTCAGAGTGGTTTCTTTCATTCCACCTACATAATCAGAGTGGCTGTAATAAATTTTCTGTTCCAGTTTTTTACCGGTTACTTTCACTTTGTCAGCGTTGATGATGATAACATAATCACCTGTATCTACATGAGGAGTGAAAACTGGTTTATTTTTTCCTCTTAAAACACTTGCTACGTTGGATGCCAGGCGTCCTAATGTGCAGCCTTCAGCGTCTACTACATACCATTTTCTTTCAATCTTATCTGGATTAGCCATAAAACTGTTCATGCATTTCCCTCCTGTTATTCAAACTTTAACTATAATTATCTATAATGTAAAATACCTTTTCCGGGGCTTTGGCAAGGTATTTTCTCACTACGTCACATTGAATAATTATATGATAAGAACACGGATGTGTCAACAGATTTTTTCGTGATTTTCCCTTATTTTTGAAGTTTTTCCACAGGGAATTGAAAATTTCTTCCTCTTATCCACATTTTCCTTCCGGGTTTTTCCACACCACTGTGTGCCATATATACGCCGCTGTAAGCCTTTCATTATTTTCAGAGATTTTGATACTCCGGATATCGTATCTCCACAAGAGTCAATCCTTCCGGTCTTGCTGTTTCCCCTGCCAGTTCACGATTTTTTCCATCCAGTATCGTCTTCATCTGTTCAGGCGGATAATAGCCGCCGCCGACCCGTATCAACGTCCCGGCTATGATTCTCACCATATTATATAAAAATCCATTTCCCTGAATCCGAATGGTGATGACATCATCTTCTGATTTTCTGATGTCAAGTGCATATATGGTACGCACCGTACTTTCCACTTCCGGTTTGTATGTGGAGAAACTTTTAAAATCATGTTCCCCTACCAGATAAGCCGCACCCTGACGCATCAGTTCTACATCCAGAGGATAATAATAAAAATACGTATACAGACGCTTGGTAGGATCCGGAAATCTCCTGTTATATATTTTATACTCATACGTTTTTATCGTCTGCTGAAATCTGGGATGAAAATCAGACGGAACTTCCACAGAATCCTGTATTCGAATATCCGCCGGAAGCCGGGTATTCAGAGCATAGGAAATCTTATCTGCCGGCATTCTGCACGCCGTGTCAAAAACAGCTACATTTCCCAGCGCATGAACCCCTGCATCGGTTCTGCTGGCCCCTATCGTTGCGATTTTTTCTCCCAGAAGTTCACTGAGACACCGATTTAGCACCTGCTGAACCGCCAGACCATTCGACTGCACCTGCCAGCCGCAATAATTCGTGCCGTCATAGGCAACTGTTAACTTCACCCGTTTCATTTTATACCTCACAAATGCAGGGGCCAAAAAATTTTGACCCCTGAAGCAACTCATCTATATACCTGCAATACGAAATGCGATACTGATTCCCAGATATCCAAACACCACCAGATAGGCTACATAATCTCTTCCTGCATATTTCAATGGTTTCATCTGGGTTCTTCCATCACCGCCATGGTAACATCTGGCCTCCATTGCCATAGCCAGGTCATTGGCACGGCGAAATGCCGATATAAACAGAGGAACAAGAAGCGGCACCATATTTTTTACTTTCTGAATCAGACCGCCGCTTTCAAAATCAGCACCTCTGGCCATCTGTGCTTTCATGATTTTATCCGTTTCCTCCAACAAAATAGGAATGAAACGAAGGGCGATAGACATCATCATAGCAATTTCATGTACCGGCACATGTATTTTATTCAGCGGACGCATCAGACGCTCCAGACCATCTGTCAGCTGGTTCGGCGTTGTAGTCAGTGTCATGATTGATGCACCGATGATAAGGAAAATCAGACGAATCCCCATTTTGACTGCCAGTTTTACTCCCTCTCTGGTAATCTTAATAATCCAGAATGACCAGATTACCTCACCGGGAGTAAAAATCAGATTAAAAAACATCGTAATCACCAACAGCATCACAATGGGTTTTAATCCCTTAACCATAAATTTGAACGGTACTTTAGACAGACCAATCATAATCGCCAGAAAAACAGCGGCAACCCCATAGCCAATCCATGAGGAAAATACAAACAACGAAACAATGTATACCAGTGTACTGACAAATTTTACTCTGGGATCCAGACGGTGCATAATAGAATCCGCCGGATAATACTGACCTATCGTAATATCTCGAATCATACGGCACCTCTTTTCTCAATCGCTCTCATGATAGAAACTCTCGCTTCCTCAACGGTTGTAGCATTGACATCCACATCCAGCCCATTTTCAGACAGTGCGTGCATGATGTACGTAATCTGCGGAGCTGCCAGACCAATCTTTTCCAGTTCCTGATAATGCGAAAATACTTTCTTCGGTGCATCATCGTATTCTTTTACGCCATGATTCATAACAATAATCCGATCCACATATTTGGCAATGTCTTCCATGCTGTGAGACACCAGTATAATCGTAATACCTCTGGTTTTATGAAGACTCGCAATCTGATCAAGAATTTCATCTCTTCCCTGAGGATCAAGGCCTGCCGTCGGCTCATCCAGAATCAACACCTTGGGATTCATAGCCAATACACCTGCAATAGCAACTCTTCGTTTCTGCCCTCCGGAAAGCTCGAAAGGAGATTTTGCATAATAACTTTCATCAAGACCCACATGAGTCAGTGCCTCTTTGGCCCGTTCTTCGCATTCTTCCTGAGTAAGATTCTGATTCTTAGGTCCAAAACACACATCTGTCAATACATCGGTCTCAAAAAGCTGATGCTCCGGATACTGAAATACCAGACCCACCTGGCTTCTAAGACCACGAAGTGGGAACTGTTCTGCCCAGATGTCCTGACCCTCAAAATAAATTTTCCCCTGTGTAGGACGTACCAGACCATTAAAATGCTGAATCAGTGTAGATTTACCGCTGCCTGTATGCCCGATAATTCCCACAAACTGTCCCTGCGGGATTTCCAGATTAATATCTTTCAGAGCATGCATCTCATACGCTGTACCCGGGTTGTATGTGTAATACACATGTTCCAGCCGAAGCGATGTTTCACCACTTGCTGACTGTACTTGTTCTGTTTTCCATTCCATATCACTTCCGGTACTGCGATACTGAGGAATTTCTATCTGTTCCCAGTTATCTGGTGCCTTCAGAATTGGATCCTGAAGTGCCTCTAACAATTCATCAATAGTCAGAAGCCCTTTCGGTATATCCAGACCATTTTTTCTCAGCTCATATGCCAGCATAGTTACCTGCGGTACATCAAGACGATATTTTTTCAACTGTTTTACCTGAGAGAAAATTTCTCTTGGTTTCCCATGCATCACCAAATGTCCCTGATCCATCACATAGACGTCATCCGCAAATACCACTTCTTCCATATAATGGGTGATCAGAATAACCGTAACTCCTTCTTTCTGATTCAATTCCCGAACAGCTTTCAGCACTTCTTTTCTTCCATTCGGATCAAGCATAGCTGTCGGCTCGTCCAGAACAATACACTTAGGTTTCATAGCCATCACACCGGCTATCGCCACTCTCTGCTTCTGTCCACCGGACAGTTTATTGGGAGAATGCTTGCGGTAAGCTGTCATTCCTACCGCCTCCAGACTGTCATCCACCCGCTTCCATATATCTTCGGTGGGAACACCCAGGTTCTCCGGACCAAATCCCACATCTTCCTCTACAACAGTTCCTATAATCTGATTATCCGGGTTCTGAAAAACCATACCTGCTCTCTGGCGGATTTTCCAGATATCTTCCGGTGAAGACGTATCCATATGGTCCACCCAAAGGGTACCTTCTGACGGCACCAGAAGCCCGTTAATGTGCTTTGCAAGTGTGGATTTTCCACTTCCGTTATGACCCAAAACTGCGATAAATTGCCCTTCCTGAATATCCAGATCCACATGGTCGATGGCCCGGTTTACCTCCGGCTCCTCGCCTTCCTCTCCGTATCTCAGATAATCATAAGCCAGCTTTGCTGCTTTAATAATTCCCATTTACTCACCTGTTCTTTCTCTTTCAGCTGCATAAAAGCAGTCCAAATAGATTAAAATCAAGCCTTATTGTAGCGGATTTCTCCACATATTACAAGAAAATCCTTTCACTTTTCCACATTTCTTTTTAAATTCACCACAAAAATACCGCCGCACACCAGGAAAAGTGCCGTCAGATTCTTCAAAGTAAATGCATTTTCTCCCAGTATCATGCCTGACAATAACACGCCAAATACAGGATTCATAAATCCATAAATAGAAACCTTTCCTACCGGATTATACTGCAGCAACAGAGTCCAGAGGGAAAACGCAACACTGGAAATAACAGCCATATAAAATAGCAGCAGACTGCTTTTCCATGTAAATCCTGTTACCTGACCGCCCATTCCTTTTCCGATCAGACAGAGCACCAGCCATCCCAACAAAAACTGCCATCCGGTTATCTCAAAAGGATTCCCCTTTTTTGCAAAACTTTTCAGATATACTGATGCAATTGCCCCGGCCAGGCTACTGAGAAGCATACATCCTTCTCCTGCCAATGTAAAGCCACTTCCTATTCCCTGGGATGATATATTCACAAGAATGATTCCGGTAACCCCCAGAAAACATCCGAGGATTTTTCTCGTATCAAGCTGTTCTTCCCCAGAATATCCCCGTTTCTTAGTATAAACCAAATGTGCCAGTACAATTGCAAAAAAATAACTGGAAGCTACGATAATGGAACCTTTACTCCCCTCCGTGTGGGATAATCCAATATAAAAAAAGAAATATTGCAGAATGGTCTGAAAAGCCCCCAAAATCAAGATGTTTTTCAAAATGGCTGGGGGACAGGTACATAGTCACTTTTCGTGACTATGTACCTGTCCCCCAGCCACTTTCCCGGTCACTCTGCCATACCTGTCAACTGATCGATGATTTCCCATATTTCTTCTCTTCCCTGTTTGCTCTGAGCAGAAAACGGGATGATCTGCGTTCCCGGAACCACCTGAAGCCCCTGCCGGATAGCTTTCATTTGTTTTTGAACCTGACTTCTTTTAATCTTATCCAGCTTGGTAGCCACGATAATCGGTTCATATCCATGATCAAGAATCCAGCGATACATAATCTTATCATTTTCCGAAGGATCATGACGGATATCAATCAGAAGGAATACCGCACGGATTTCCTTCGACTGATGAAGATAATCCTCAATCATTTTACCCCATTTGGCTTTGATTTCTTCAGAGGCTTTTGCATATCCATACCCCGGAAGATCAACCAGATAGATGGCTTCATTCACATTATAAAAATTAATAGTCTGTGTCTTCCCGGGAGCTGCACTGGTTCTTGCCAGAGACTTCCGGTTCATCAGTGCGTTAATCAGAGATGATTTCCCCACATTGGATTTTCCTGCAAAAGCCACTTCCGGACGTCCTGTGCTCGGAAGTTTACTGGTAATTCCACAGACAATATCCAAAGAAACATTTTTTATGATCATAAAAACCTCCTATGCTGCTAGTATAATCCACGGTAATTAACAGCATGTTTCGCTGGCCTGTTTTCCCGATAGCACAATCGTAAAAGCCTCAGCGTAGCCCGCTACGCCTGCGTTTTTACGATTGCACTCTCGAAAAAACATTCTCAGCGAAACAGTGCGTTAATTACCGCGGATTATACTAGTGCTTCTTTCAGCACCTCTGCCATGGATTCTACATACACGATCCGAAGTCCTTCTGTGATTTCTGCATCGATTTCTTCCACATCCGGCCGATTCTGTGCAGGAACCAGTATATTGGTGATACCCGCCGTTTTGGCAGCGAGAAGTTTTTCTTTCAGCCCACCGATGGGAAGTACTCTTCCACGAAGGGTAATTTCTCCGGTCATTGCCATATTTGCCCGCACTGGTTTTCCGGTTATGGCAGACAACATAGCTGTTGCCATGGTGATTCCTGCAGACGGTCCGTCTTTGGGCACTGCACCTTCCGGGATATGGATATGAAGGTCATTCTTCTTAAAGAATTCACTGTCGATACCATACTGCCCGGCTACAGAGCGTATATAGCTGATTCCCGCCTGGGCAGACTCTTTCATTACATCCCCCAGCTGCCCGGTAAGAAGCAGTTCTCCTTTTCCCGGCATACGGTTAACTTCTATCTGAAGGGTATCTCCGCCCACACTGGTCCATGCCAGTCCACGAACAATCCCCACTTCATCTTTTTCATTGACTCTCTGATAACTGTATCTGGACTTTCCAAGAAATTCTTCCAGATTATCTTCGGTTACTTCCACATGTTTCTCTTTATCCTGAAGAATCCTGCGGGCCGTTTTACGGCAGATTTCACCGAATTTTCTTTCCAGATTACGGACACCGGCTTCTTTGGTATAACCGGATATGATTTTGTTCAGAGCTTCATCTGTGATTGTTAGCTGATTTTCTTTCAGACCATTTGCCAGAATCTGTTTGGGAATCAGGTGTTCTCTGGCAATATGTTCCTTTTCATTGGCCGTATAACTGGATATCTCGATCACTTCCATACGATCCATGAGAGGTCTCGGGATACTCTGCGGGTCGTTGGCAGTTGCAATAAACAGAACTTCTGACAAATCAATGGGAAGTTCCACATAATGATCGGCAAACTTATTGTTCTGTTCTGCATCGAGAACCTCCAGCAGAGCAGAAGAGGTATCCCCTTTATAGTCACTGCTGACTTTATCAATCTCATCCAGCAGCATGAGAGGATTTTTTACGCCGGCTTGAATCAGCCCGGAAGCAATTCTTCCCGGCATTGCCCCCACATACGTTCTTCTGTGACCGCGAATCTCAGCTTCATCACGAACACCTCCAAGGCAGACACGAACATATTTCTTATTCAAAGCTCTGGCAACAGAACGTGCGATCGATGTTTTTCCTGTTCCCGGCGGTCCCACCAGACAAAGAATCGGACTGCTTCCTTTTTTCGTCAGCGTACGGACTGCAAGGAATTCCAGCACTCGTTCTTTCACCTTTTCCAGACCATAATGATCAGCTTCCAGAACTTCTCTTGCCCGGTTCAGGTTATGATTATCCCTGGATGCCTTGTCCCAGGGAAGCTTCAGCAGAGTTTCGATATACCCTCTGGAAACACTGCTCTCAGAATTATTATACCCAAGATTTTTGAAACGCCGAATCTCCTTGCAAATCTTTTCTTTGATTTCCTTTGAAGCCTTCAGTTCCTCTGCCTGCTGCAGAAAATGATCGGCTTCTGACACCGTATCATCTTCCCCCAGCTCCTCCCGGATCAGTTTCATCTGTTCCCGGAGTATATACTCTTTTTGATGTTTATCAATTCGTTCTTTAACTTTATTCTGAAAATCTGCACGAAAACGCAGGATTTCAATTTCATTGCTCAGGATGACTCCCAGAAGTTCATACCGCTCATTCAGAGAAATAGCTTCCAGCAGATGCTGTCTCTGCTCATATCCAAGAGGAATATTGATACAGATCTGGTCAACCAGCCGTCCCACTTCCTGAATGTCCAGAATCTGCCCGGCCAGTTCCTTACTGATTTTCTGATTCTCCTGACAATAAGTCATGAAAAGTTCTTTAATCGTCCGAATCATTGCTTCCTGCAGATTAACCGGAAGATTCTCTTCTTCCAGTTCAAATCCTGCCACTTCTGCTTCCAGATAAGGCAGATTTTCCTCCAGTTCCATCAGTTCTGCCCGTTCAACTCCCTCTACCAGAACCCGCAGCATATCTTTTGGCATCTTGACTACCTGTTTAATCTCTGCAATCGTTCCTATTTTGTAAAGATCCTGAAACCCGGGCTTCTCCACCTGTGGATCTCTCTGCGTAATCAAAAAAATCTTCTGATCCTGGGTCATGGCTTCTTCCACAGCCTTGATGGATTTTCTTCGGCTGATGTCAAAATGTACAATCATCTCCGGAAGAATCGTAGTTCCACGAAGAGCGATCGCCGGCATAGCCTTTATCAAATTGTTCATTCATTTCCTCCACTCAGGCGGTTTCCGGTCTTCCTGCACGCTTGGAAGAGGATCGTCTCTTGGATGGTTTTATCTCTCCATGGGTCACTACAGGTTCTTCTTCTCCCGTTACCGCTTTCTTCGTAATCAAACATTTTTGAATGGTCTGATCGGATGGAGATTCATACATCACATCGATCATCGTTTTTTCAATGACAGAACGAAGTCCCCGGGCTCCTGTTTTACGCTCCATAGCAACTTTTGCCACTTCACGCAAAGCATCTTCCTCAAACTCCAGTTCCACACCATCCATGGCCATCAGTGTCTGATACTGTTTTACCAGAGAATTTTTAGGTTCTTTCAGAATCCGTATAAGGGCATCTTCATCCAGAGCATCCAGAGATACAACAACCGGAACACGTCCGATAAATTCCGGAATCAGGCCGAATTTGATGAAATCCTGCGGCATAACCTCTTTCAGAATCTCACCAACATTTTTCTCATGTTTAATTCCCAGCGAACCGTTAAATCCAATCGCTTTGGTATCCATACGGGTCTCGATAATCTTTTCTAGGCCTTCAAAAGCACCGCCGCAGATAAAGAGAATATCTGTCGTATCAATCTGAATAAATTCCTGATGCGGATGCTTTCTTCCTCCCTGCGGAGGCACTGAAGCTACCGTACCTTCAATAATTTTCAAAAGAGCCTGCTGCACGCCCTCACCGGAAACATCACGGGTGATGGACGCATTCTCTGATTTTCTTGTAATCTTGTCAATCTCGTCAATATAAATAATGCCGCGCTGGGCACGCTCAATGTCATATTCAGCTGCCTGAATAATTTTCAGGAGAATATTCTCCACGTCTTCACCCACGTATCCGGCTTCTGTCAGTGTAGTGGCATCTGCGATTGCAAATGGCACATTCAGCATACGGGCAAGGTTCTGTGCCAGATAAGTCTTTCCTGAACCGGTTGGTCCAAGCATCAGAATATTACTTTTCTGAAGTTCCACATCCTTCTTATGTGAAGACAATATTCTTTTATAATGATTATATACAGCAACAGAGAGAACCTTCTTTGCTTCATCCTGACCAATCACGTAATCATCCAGAAATTCTTTCATTTCTCTTGGTGTCATCAGATTGATATCATCACCGACACCGTATTCATCGGCAAATTCTTCATCGATAATCTCAGAACAGATTCCCACACATTCATCGCAAATAAAAGCTCCGTCAGGTCCCGCAATCAATTTTCGTACCTGCTCCTCAGTCTTTCCACAGAAAGAACAGCGAATTCTGGGCTCACCGTTTTTCAATGCCATACTCTATAATTCCTTTCTTTTCAAGTACACTCCGGCAATCCGCCGAAGGATATTCGGGATATGTCGTAATAGGAGGGTGCTGCCGCCGGCAACCCCCTCCTATTCTGCCTTCTGTTATCTCTTGGTAATAACATTGTCGATCAAACCATATGCCATCGCTTCTTCTGCTGTCATATAGTTATCTCTCTCTGTATCCTGTGCTATTTTTTCCAGCGGCTGACCGGTATTGGCTGCCAGAATAGAATTCAGTCTGTGCTTTGTCTTAAGAATCTGCTCCGCAACAATCTGAATCTCGGTGGCCTGTCCTTTTGCTCCTCCGGACGGCTGATGTATCATAATCTCTGCATTCGGCAGTGCAAAACGTTTGCCTTTCGTTCCTCCTGCCAGAAGGAAAGCTCCCATACTGGCTGCCAGTCCCATACAAATAGTGGATACATCACATTTAATATACTGCATGGTGTCATAAATCATCATTCCGGCAGATACGGAACCGCCTGGGCTGTTAATATACAGCTGGATATCCTTTCCCGGATCCTCAGATTCCAGGAACAAAAGCTGTGCCGTAACCAGGTTTGCACTGACATCATTAACTTCTTCCCCAAGGAAAATGATACGGTCTTTCAGCAAACGGGAATAAATATCGTAATTCCGCTCACCTCTGCTGGTCTGCTCAATGACATAAGGTACTAAACTCATACTTAAGCCTTCTTTCCATATAATGTCTTCATCTTAAGTTCCTAAACTTGCAGTGTGATATTCTGAATTATTCCTCAGTTTTTTCAACTTCAACAGCTGCTTCTGCAATCAAAGTAACAGCTTCCTGAACAGCCAGATCTTTCTTCATCTGTTCTTTTTCAGCATCACCCAGTACTTCTTTCAGTTTTTCAACTTCCATCTTGTACATTTCAGCCATCTGAGCGATTTCTTCATCCAGTTTTTCATCGGAAATCTGAATATTCTCAACTTCTGCAATTTTTTCCAGAACCAGTCTGCTCTGGATTCTCTTCAGTGCCTGCGGTTTCATCTGTTCCTGCAGAGCAGCCGGGGTCATTCCGGTAAACTGCAGATACTGTTCCATGGTCAGACCCTGAGACTGAATTCTTCTTGCGAAATCTTCAATCATGTTGCTGACCTGAGTATCGATCATAGCATCCGGAATCTCCATGGATGCTTTTTCGATTGCTGCATCTACTGCTGCATCTTCTTTTGCACGTTTTGCAGCATCAGCTTTCTTCTCTTCCAGATTTTTCTTAATATCTGCTTTGTATTCTTCCAGAGTGTCGAATTCAGATACGTCTTTTGCGAAATCGTCATCCAGTTCCGGCAGTTCTTTTACTTCGATTTTCTTAACTGTGCATTTGAATACAGCCGGTTTTCCAGCCAGATTTTCTGCCTGATAATTTTCCGGGAATGTAACATTTACTTCTGTTTCTTTTCCGATTTCAGCACCTACCAGCTGCTCTTCAAATCCCGGAATAAATGCTCCGGATCCGATGGTCAGCGGATAATCAGTTCCTTTTCCGCCGTCAAAAGCTTCTCCATCAACAAATCCTTCATAATCCAGAGTTACTTTGTCGCCGTCAGCAACTGCTCTGTCATCTACATCAATCGTTCTGGAATTGCTTTCCTGCTCTTTTCTCAGCTCTCCTGCAATTTCTTCTTCTGTTACTTCCAGTTCACTCTTCGGAACTTCCAGTCCTTTGTATTCACCCAGAGTTACTTCCGGTTTCAGAGCAACTTCTGCTGTGAAAATGAATGGTTTGCCTTTTTCCAGCTGAACCACGTCAATAGACGGCTGAGAAACGATTGTTTCTTCACACTCAGCCAGTGCTTCAGAATATGCATTTGGAATCAGGGCATTTGCTGCATCTTCATAGAAGATACCTGCTCCATACATTTTTTCAATCATAGCTCTCGGAGCTTTTCCTTTACGGAATCCCGGGATATTAATTCTGTTTTTTTGTTTCAGGTATGCAGCCTGAATTGCTTTTTCCAGTTCATCAGCAGAAACTTCAATTGTAAGTTTCGCCATGTTCTTTTCCAGTTTTTCTACTGTAACGCTCATTGGTGTAGCTCCTCCTTTATTTTTATGGAATTATTTTTCAAATGTTTGTTATGATATTCAAGAAAATCTGATATCCATACTCATACATTTTTGTAGTATAGCACAAGCCTCAAAAAAACACCAGCATTTTTTACTGGAAAAGCCCATATATAATGGATTTTTTCAATTTTTCCGCATTTTCTCGGGTCTGAAGCTGTTCAATCAGGGCTGCTGCGAAGTCAATGGCAGTTCCCATTCCCCGGCTGGTGGTAATATTTCCATCCACCGCTACAACTCCATTTCCAATCACTGCCCCTGTAAGCCGTTCCTCAAATCCCGGATAGCACACAGCTTCTTTTCCCTGCAATAATCCCAGATCACCAAATACACTGGGAGCCGCACAGATTGCTGCAATCATTTTCTCCTGAGAATTCCATTCCACCAATAACTCTGTCAATGGCTGAAATGCCCCCAGATGTTTCGTTCCCGGCATTCCGCCCGGCAGTACCAGAAGCTTCGCTTCAGCGAAATCCATTTCCTCATAAAGAGCATCTGCCTGTACACTGATTCCATGAGAGCCGGTGACCATTTTTCTGCCCATAATAGACACCATCACGACCTCTTCATTCGCTCTTCGCAGCATATCAACAACTGTCAGTGCCTCAATCTCCTCAAATCCATCCGCAAGAAATACACATACTTTTTCCATCATTTTTCCTCTTTTCTTCTATAATAATCCCATAATTTTCAGTGCAGTTTTGGCATATTTCGTAAATGACCCGTGCTATAATACATTCATGAAATCGAGAAAAAACTGATTTCACCGCACGGAATCGACGATTAATTATTACATTCAAACATTCCTGGATTTTTCAACACATGCTTTAACCGCTTCAAACACTGCACTCCGCAGCCCTTTTTCTTCAAGGACACGGACTGCTTCAATCGTAGTTCCTTTCGGAGAACATACCATATCTTTCAATTCACCAGGATGTTTCCCCGTTTCGAGCACCATTTTGGCACTTCCCAAAACGGCCTGTGCTGCAAACCGATAGGCCTGAGCTCTCGGCATGCCTCCGGCAACCGCCGCATCAGCCATAGCCTCGATAAACATAAAAACGTACGCAGGAGAACTGCCGCTCACACCGACGACCACATCTATTAACTCTTCTGTAACCATTTCAGTCTTTCCAAATCCTTGGAAAATCTCGCATACTAAATGCAAATCTTGATCTGTGACATGGGAGTTACCACAGATACAACTCATAGCTTCTCCCACAAGCGCCGGTGTATTTGGCATAGTACGAACGATTTTTAAAGGTGAACCAAAGACATTTTGCAGCCAGTCCAAAGTCTTTCCTGGCGCTATAGATACAATAATGGTATCTTTTTTTACACTTCTTCTAATCTCTGTGATAACCTCTTCATAATAGAAAGGTTTCACAGCGAGAACCAGCACATCGGCAAATTCAGTCACCTCTATATTTGAAGAAGCAAGGGCAATTCCCAGCTTTTCCCTTGAACGCTGGCGCGACTCCTCTGTCTTTGCGGAAGCCAGAATATCTTCCGGTGAGGCCACATGATTTTTAAGAATACCTCCAATCATTGCAGAGGCCATATTTCCACATCCGATAAAGCCAATCTTCATATCTATACCTCATTTCTATTATTTGGAAATGCAGTGCACGCCGGAAATCTCCGGAAGCACTGCATGCCAAATAGTCTTTTTCCTTATTATGAATGAAAGGAGAAAAAATCGCAAGAGAAACTCTTTGTTTTTTTCTGACACTATGGTATAATTTTTCTAAAATGAAGGGAGGGTTTTTCTATGCTTACCTGTGATTATACAGTCGTATCCATCGATGGCGATTACGCCAATCTGCAAAGAATCGACCAGCCGGACGAAGAACTGAAGCTGGTGGCCCGTGCACTTCTTCCCATGGAAATTTATGAAGGCTGCACACTGCATTACGAAATGCTGCAATATGAGATGAAGCAATGATTACTTTTTCATTGCTTTTTCTGCATATTCCACAGTGACAAGATTTTCATAATCAGCCCGCTTCTCCAGTTCCCCGGCGCTTTCCAGAATATCCTGCAAAAGTTCAAAACTATCCTTTTCAAAAACCAGATTCTCTTTCCATGTATCCTGCTGCTGATATCGCTCTACAATCTTTGTAATCGTTTCCAGATCATTTTCTTTAAACTGCGGCTTGATCACCTGGGCAATCTCTTCCGGTGTATGGGAGTTCACATAATCCACACCTTTCTGCAGCGCATCCGTGAACTTTTGAATAATTTCCGGATGTTGCTTCATATAACTGGTCTTTGCACTGTAGGAAGTATACGGTACATAACCGGAATCAACACCCAGCGAAGCCACCACATAGCCAGCATTTTCATTCTCCAGTGCCGTGGCGGACGGTTCAAATTCCACCGTAAAATCCCCCTGGCCTCCGGCAAATGCTGCGGCGGTAGATCCAAAATCAATACTTTGGTCGATTTCAAGATCTGTTGCCGGGTCAATATTATTTTTCTTTAGAATATACTCGAATACCATCTCCGGCATGCCACCTGTCGCACTCGTAACAATGTAAATATTCGTCTGATAGCTGTCTGGCAGTGGTTTCTGCAGGTAAATCCGGAAGAAAGTCTTGGATCAGGGCTGTGATTTCTTCCTTTGATTTCATAATGTTGTAAGGTTTTAATGGATTTTCTGTAGTTTCCAGAATCCCCAGCTCTTTCATCAATTCGATATAAGGCAGGATGCTCTGCTTTGTCTTCTTAAATCCAAGAGCAGTGATATGCTCTGACAAGTATTTTGCAGAGGTATATCCACGATGATCTTCTGTGATCAGTTTCATCACAACAGCGATAATGGTATTCTCCCGGCGATTCATATCATCGGCAGGACTGTAGTTAATCAGGTTGGATAATCCATATTTTAATATAATTTCCGGCATGCCGTTTTCATCCACATCAATATGGTCAATCAGCAGTTCAATATCTCTTCGGTCAAGAGTTCCTCCTGCGATGATCTTATCTACCACATCCAGAGCATTTTTTAACTTATCCTTCACATCCGGTGTTTCAATAGCTGTTTCATCCAGTTCCGTGAGCTGCATTTCCAGACCATGAATCTGAGCCAGCAAATCCTTCTGCATCGAATCATAAGTCTCATTGATTAGTTCCTCATTCCCGGCAGCGACTGCCAGATCCTTTACTTTCTGTGTAAGAAGCACTTTCAATTGATTTTTGCGTTCACTGATTGCTGTATGAAGTTCCTGGCGTTTTTCTTCTATAGATTTCTTTTCTGCTTCAAAATCCTTTAAATCATAGGTGGCAATTACTTCACATAGCGCATTCCGACACATCTTGATATAGGTGAGAACATCTTCCATCAGATCTTCTTCTTCGATCAGATGAGCTTTGGAGCAGTAGCTTTTCCCTTTGGTATTATAAGTAGTGCAAATATAATATTTCCGCTCCCTGCTAGAAGTCTTTCGTTTAATTGGTGTCAGGCGGCTTCCACAGTCCTTGCAAAAAAGACAGCTTCCAAATGGGTTTGGAATTTCTGAACCTAACCACTGTCCACGACTTCCACGATAATTTGTCCGGTTGCGTTTCTCCTTTAATTCCTGTACCAAAGAAAACGTAGCTTTATCAATGATTGCCGGATGATGATTTTCAAAGATGCACTGTTCTTCCTTCGGAACACGCTTGTCCTTGCCATGCACCGTATTTCTTGCCCGTTTCTTCAATCGAAATGTGCCTATATAAAAATCATTATCCAGAAGATCCTTCACCATGCTGTCCGTCCATTTTGTTGCAATGCTCCTTTTGGTCATACGTCCTTCTTCCAGTTCACGTTCATGGCGAACCATAGATGGAGTAGGAATTCCCTGATCGGTAAGGTAATTTGCAATTTTTCGATAACCAGAACCGGAGATATAAAGTTCATAAACCAGTTTAATGTTTTCTGCTTCCTGGGGGACGATTTCTAAAATCGTTTTATCCTTTTCATTCCGGCGATAGCCAAAGGGAGGCTGTGTCATCAAAGTACCTTCTTTTTGTCTGGCTCCGATGGCACGCTTGATTTTTTTACTGGTATCCTTTACATAACGTTCATTGAACCATGTCTTAATTCCAATGGTATCGTCACTGGAATCCATAGAATCATAATTATCATCAATGACAATCAGATGCTTTCCACGTTCCTGAAATTCATCCAGAAGCAATAGAACCTTTGCGTTATGCCTGCCAAGACGAGAAAAATCCTTGACATATACCGTATCAATATCTTTATCCAGATCGGCCATCATTTGCTGAAATCCCGGTCTGTCAAAGATATAGCCGGAAATGTCATCATCTTCGTACCAACGATCAATGACTGCACCGTGATCAGCTGCATACTGGTTGATGATTAGTTTTTGATTTTCAATAGAAACATAGTTTTTATGATCATCATCTCTGGAGAGACGTACATAACCTGCATTCATAATCTATCCTTTCTATTCATATGAAATAAATTTATAGGAATAATGTAATTATATAATATATCAGATTCCATGAGCTGTAAACAGAAAGTTTATGAAAGCGGACTGTTTTCTTCCCAGTGATTTTTCACTAACGCTTTTATTCCCGTATGAATATCCTGATCTGGTTTTCCATCAAGGTATGTGACAACCCGAAAGCCAATTTTTGAAAAACGTTCTTTTTCAGCTTCAAATTCTTCCTGTGTGGAAAAATCATTTCGCCAAAGATAATAGGTTGGTTTCTTCATGGTTATCACATCCTTTCTGTTCAGAATTTGGGCTCTTTTCAATCTATGCGGTATCAGCTTGTCAAGTGCATTTGACTTGAGTTCCTATTTCTTTCAGGCGGCTTATTGCCCACGGGAATTCCACCCCTCCGAGGTTCTCTCCAAGCTGCACTCATTGCCGGGGACGCTATTAACGCACGGACTGTGACTATGCAGGAGTATCATTATCTGTTACCTGAAAGAACGGTATTTTATTTTCAAGGTGCGTATCTGAGAATGAAACTGTATATAGTTCCGTCTCCTGACAGTGGCATCATAGCACAACTTTTTTCAAAAACAGCGTTTCTTGCAGTTGGAGTAATTCTTCCTGTGTTCCATAAGAAAAAATTGCAAATCTGCAATTATACCAATTGACGCCAATACCGGCAGGGACTACAATTGTATTAGGGAGTTGATAACGATGGCGGAATTACCGGGAAATGTACACGAGAAAATTGGCGATCTACGGATAGAAAAGGGCTTAACCAAAAAACAGGTAAGCGAAGACCTGGGGATACCAGCATCTCAGCTTACCAGAATAGAAAACGAAGATACTAAAAGTATTGGTCATGAGCTTGTAATTAAATTTGCTGATTACTTTGGAGTATCTACGGATTATTTACTTGGGAAAACAAGTGTCAGAGCTAAGAAAAATGTGGAATTGGATGAACTGGGTTTGTCTCATAAGGCTCTGGTCACTTTATTGTCCGGAAAGGTGAATATGCAGCTGCTTAGTCGGATTATTGAGCATAAATTCTTTATTCCGCTCATGGATTATGCCGAAATTTACTTTGAAAGCGCACATGAGGAGGGGTTCCTGACGAGAAACAGCGTAATTGACCTAGCTACAACGGATATTTCAGAGTATATGAAAGCCAATCGTTCACAGGCAAATGATGGGCGAAAAGATATCCGGCATTTGAATGCACAAAAGGTCACCGGTACAGAAGCAGATCTGGAAAAATTAAAATCACTGTTTCTTCGAATCATGAAAGATGTAAAAGAGGAATATGCTGAACCATCCACTGACATTTCCGGAGAAGAAATGCGTGAGCAGATTCAGAAGCTTCACGATGAAGCCATCGGTCAGAAAAAGAATCTGACAGAAGAATCCATGGCTGGAATTACAACACAAATGATTTCTTCTTTGGGATTGAGTGAGGAAAATATGCATGCATTTCAAGATTTGATGGTTAATATACTGAAAGATAGTAATAACAAAATGGAAAAGAAAGGGTGATATTTGGTTGGACTTAAAAATATATCAAACACTATGTGCAGATTCAAAAATCATCTGGACAAAGCATTGCTTAGAACGAATGCAGGAAAGAGATATCAGCAGAGCAGATGTAAAAAACGGGATTGCCACCGGGGAAATCATTGAAGAATATCCGGAAGATTATCCTAATCCAAGCTGCCTGATTTTTGGGTATACTGTAAATAACCGAATTTTGCATATCGTTGCAGGTTGTGATAATATAAATATATACATCATAACGGCTTATTACCCAGACACAAAGAAATTTGAAAATGATCTGAAAACCAGAAGAAAGGGGAAATAAATATGTGTATGTTTTGTAAAAATACGACTACTATTCAGAGCACCACAACCCATGTTGTAAATTATAAAGACTGCATCATCGTAATCAAGAATGTTCCATGCCTTGAATGTGATCAGTGCGGCGAGAAATATTACACCGATGAGGTTGCTGAAAAGCTGGAAATCATTGTAAATATGGCGAAGAAGCTGATGCAGGAGATTGCGGTAATTGATTATACGCAGGCAGCGTAATCCAATATGCAATTAATACTCGGCTTACAGGTTTATTTGTCTGTTATATCAATATATAAATAATGCTGGATTATTCACGGCACAGCCGTGAAAGTGGCTGAAAGCCGCATAGTTACAGTGTTTTAACTGAATATTGCTTTTCACCTATCAAGTGAATGAAAAAAGAGCATCCATTTGTGGTAAAATTAAGGTGTCTAATCTCAAAAATATCAACAAAAGGAGCCCTTTATGAGTATTGTAAACACCTTACCATTAGAAAGCGATATGAAGAAACTTTAAGCCAGTTCCTTACGATTGGCAGAATACATCGGAAGATAATTTACAGTATTCAGATGCCACAAGCTGTTATTCTGGATCTGGATTCCACGCTTCTTGATGCATACGGCAAACAGGAAGGCAGAGCCTTCAACTTCCATTATCAAAGCAATGATTATCATCCACTTGTCTGTTATGATGGAGTGACCGGAGATCTGATAAAAATCCAACTTCGTGACGGAACACAATATTCCTGCACCGGAGTGGTTGACTTGCTACAGCCGATACTTAATGAATACCTGAATGATTATCCGAAAATCCGTATTCTGCTTCGTGGTGACAGCGGTTTTGCTACGCCTGACCGTTATAAGCAGTGCGAGGAAAATGGTACAAGCTATGTGATTCGGCTGAAGGAGAATGGCATTCTCCTTGCAAAAGCATCCTGTCTTGTGGACGAGCTTGATGAGATCACCAGGGATAACAAAGTTGATTATGCGGTAGTTTATGGTGAATTCATGTACACATTTGTTGTAACAATCATGGATTCTTCATATTTTTCCCAAGGACGCTCATTGGGATGGAATTTGTCAAGGGGTTTTTCCATTGTCAAAACAAAATTTCGGACATTTCCTGTTTGGCAGACCACTTGGTTCTGTTTCCGGCTGAAAGCATTCGCCCAGGGCAAAAAGCAGCAAAACTTTTTCATTTTCCATGCTTGCTGTTGTCGATGGCCGCTGTGAAAAAGGAAAGAGGACTGTAGCATTTTGGGCTATCGTTCTCTTGACTGCATATCGGCAAAGGCGGATAAGACAGTGGGCGGCGGGGCGCATTAGTATATCATATTTCCCACCGTGATTCTATATTTGTTTCCTTTTATCACGAAGAAAAGAGAAAATCACCGTTCATTTTTCTGTTCCCCTTCCGCTTTTATTTCTCAGATTCTGTACCCGATTTACGATAGACAACGATGGCAATCATAGCGGTCAGGGCTTCTGCCACCCAGAAGGCATGCCAGACGCCCACTGCTCCCAGCCATCTGCTCAGGAGAAAGGCCGCCGGAATGATGATCACCACATATCGGCAAAGGGAAATGAGCAGAGACTGCGTCCCCTTTCCCAATCCCTCCAAAGCACCTGCCGAGATGACGGAAACGGCGGAAACGACAAACCCTCCGCAGATGATACGCAGAGCGGCCTCGCCTGCATGGATTGTGTCCGCGGTTTTGGTAAACAGGCCCATCAACTGCCCCGGGAGTAATAGGCAGACAATGGTTCCGGCTATCATAATCACACTGCTCATGCACAGGGCAACCTGATAGATCCGGAGGACCCGCTTGTGTTCCCCGGCGCCATAATTATACCCCATCAGGGGGCGCATCCCCTGTACGATCCCGTTGGCGGGAAGATAGAGGAACGTCTGTAATTTATAGTAAACGCCCAGCACAAGGATGTAAACCTCTGAATAAGCGGTCAATATCACATTCAAGGCGGAGATCAGAAAGGACGGCAGCGCCATGTTCAGCGTTCCGGGAATGCCAATGGAATAAAGCTTGAACAGGATGGCTTTCTCCGGTCTCATCCGTTTTCTCGTAATGGATACAGGAAGGGGGCGGGTCAGATAGACCGCCAAATAGATAATCAAAGTCAGCGCCTGCCCGATCCCGGTGGCAAGCGCCGCTCCTTCAATACCCATTTCCGGGAATGGGCCGATCCCGAAAATCAACATGGGATCAAGAACGATATTGGTTATGCAGCCGCACATCAAACTGATCATAGTCACTTTCATGCGGCCGACGGCCTGAAATATTTTTTCGAAAGTCATCCCAACAGCAATGACCAGAGAAAAAGAGAAAGCAACGTTGGAATAACGGATTCCCAGATCTACAATTTCTTCCGAAGCTGTGAACATGCGCAAAAAAGCGGGCATGATGGAGATGGAGCCTGCCAGCAGAGTAATGCCATGCAGGATTGTCATGACCATCCCCTGACTGGCTGCCCGATCTGCCGCATCCCGCTCCCCGGCGCCAAGAAACAGGGCAATCGCTGCATTGATGCCGATTCCAAAGCCTACTCCTACCGAGTTGATAAAATTCTGTACCGGATATACGAGCGATAATGCTGTCATAGCGTTTTCGCTGATCTGCGCCACGAAAAAGCTGTCCACAATATTATAGAGGGAATTGACCATCATGGAAAGCACCATGGGCAGTGACATAGACAGCATCAGCGGCAGTACCGGCTTTTCTTTCATAAAAGATTCATTCATTCGTGATTGCCTCCGGTGTTTCTTTTCTCGTCATAAAACAGATCGGATCTTTTCTGAAGCCAAAGGGTTCATAAAACCGTTCAGCCTCTTCCGTGATCAGCATTCCCAGCAGGGAACGGTATGTGTCTTCTGCCGTAATCGCCTTTAGGAGAGAGGTGCCCACACCCCTGTGCCGGAAATCTGCATCCACAACAACATCACAAATATAATACTGGGTGGCATAGTCTGTTATCACTCTTGCAAATCCGATTTGTTTTCCGTCGGCGGTATAGGCTCCATAGCAGATAGAGTGTTTCCATGACTCCATAATTGCTTCTTTCTTTCTGTTGCATGCCCATACGGTCTGTGATAGAAGGCGAAGTACGGTTTCTGTTTGCAGGGCATCAAGCCCTTTTTTAATCTGTATTTCCATATCGTCTCTCCTTTTCCTGTTCTTACTGTGTTTTTGTACCGCTGCAAAGCGTTTCTTTTTTTCTGCCTGCCCGGAAGAGCAGAAGCGCCAGAACGAATGTTGCCGTTTCTGTGACAGGGAAGGACAGCCAGATCCCTGTAATCTTCAGGAGTTTTTCCAGGCCCCACATGAATGGAATGAGTAGCAGAAACTGCCGCAGCAGCTGGATCAGCATACTTGGAATGACCTGTTCTGTTGCCTGGAGATAGGTGGAGATCATGGTAGACCATCCGCAGAACAGGTAGCTGACTGCCATGAGACGCATGGCAGAGACGCCGTAGACCCGCATGTTTTCCGAAGCCGTAAACAATCCCAAAATCTGTTCCGGGAACAGCAGGACGATCATACTGCCTGCAAGCATCATCCCGGTGACCAGCACAGTACCGTCACGAAAGGCGAGGCGAAGCCTGCTTCGATTTCCGACCCCGTGGTTGAACCGCATAATCGGTAGACAGCCCTGAATCATCCCGTTGACCGTCATGACAATCAACTGCTGCACCTTGAAATAAGCGCCAAAGAAGGCAATCGCGGTCTCAGAGTAAGCGGTCAGGAACAGATTGACGATTGTTACCATAAAGGCGCACACACCCATATACTTCAGACACAGCGCATCAACTTCCGGATTTTGTGTGAACACTCCAAAATAAGACTTCATCAGCAGTAAGGCGAGAAGATTCAAAATGAGCCCTATCCCAAAGGACAAAATCAGTCCGGTGGTTACGGTATCATTTGCCTCGTCCTGTTCTTTCCTGCCAAGGTATCCTGCGATCAGCACATTGATCCCTACGCCGATCCAGATGGAGATGGCATTCATCAGGGTCGTGATGGGAAAGGAAAGAGAAACTGCCGTCAATGCATTTTCACTTAATCGGGCCACAAATGTGCTGTCCACCAGATTGTAGGAATATTGAAAGAACATGGAAAACAGCGGCGGCAGCGACATCTGCACCAATAACTTCCCGATGGGGGCTTCCCCCATTTTACGCTCGGCTTTCATCTTTTTCCTCCTTCCAGAAAATGTGCGGCACAGTTTCCTGTGCCGGGCAAATGTGACTCAGATCCGAACAATGTAATTCTGTTTTCTCGGTGCAGGCTCACCGGCTTCATGAGCCGAGTAACCCAATGCGATCGCCCCAACACCTCGCAGTGTTTCCGGCAGATTCCATTCCCGCAAAAGGGTCTTGCCTTTTCATTGTCAAATATCTCACGCTCACGATGAACCCACACTGTTCCAAGTCCCAGTGTAACCGCAATAATGGTCGGCGACTGGTGACTACCACCAGTAGGTGCGTAAGTTCCAGCTTCCAGTACAGCGTCCAGCATATTGGAAGGTACATGATCCGTCTTGTAAGCCCTTATGCTGCGGCGTGTTTTGATGATAGACAAAAAATCATTTTTCATTTACCATAACCTCCGTTTCAGGCACTTCCCCACAGATCTGAGCACAAAAAAAGCCACACAGCTATCCAAAAGATAACTGTGTGGCAAAAAGATGATCAAATCCGGAAAAGTCCACTCGAATTTTACGTTCTCATTATAGTGAGCCTTGAATCCATTGTCAAGTAAAAATCATTACGGTGCGGAATCGTGTGCGGCTGGCATTCCATTTTGAAAAAAGGGTTCCCTTACCGGGACTTCTCCACATCCTGCCAGTTTGCGTTGTGCAAAATCTCTGCATCTTCGCCAAGAAACACCAGCCCGGCTTCTGTGTCGTTTTGCAGGAGATACAGCATCCAGGCGGTCATAAACCAGGGGATGGACACCTTGGCCGGATCATAGCCGCCCCACATCTGGGAGAGATAGGTGTGGGCCGCGCTGCCGGTGAACAGGACCTTGAACATCCCGCCGTTGTCGTATTCCGTCACCGCCCGGACGGCCCCCGCACCGCCCTGGGAATAGCCCACGATGCCCAGGCGTTCCGTGTCGATCTTTTCAAAGAACAGGCTGCCGGTGCTGGCGTTCTGTTCCAGCAGGTAGTCCAGGGTCTGGGAGGCGGACAGGCCGGTTCCGGTTTGTCGGTCGTCATTGCCCACCGCAACGAAGCCCCAGGAGGCCAGCCGAGCGAAAAAGGGCTCATAGTTCAGCGCCGCCGTGTTGCTGGCGTTGACCACCAGAATGGCCGGGTAGGCCCGGGCACTGCGCTCCAGCTCCGTGGGATACCAGATGCGGATATTCCGGATGGTGTCATCCCCGTAGTCCAGGACGGTGTGGGAGACGTCGTAGTCCCCCAGTCCGGTGTACTTGCGCTCCAACGCTTCCACCGGCTGGAGCCAGGTGTAGTAGTCCTCGGTCAACAGCGGCTTGCGGGACTGGATGTAGTTTTCACCAGCAGCACGGCAACAAGGATCACTGCCAGCAGGACGATGGCCAGGAGTACGATCCCTACGATTTTCAGCAATTTTTTCATACAATTTCCTTTCTTGACAAAAGCAGCTTCTTTCCTTAAAATGCAGAGAGGAACAATTGTCCCAAATGCAAACAACCATTCTGCATTTCAGATTATATCGGCTCTCCGCTGGATGTCAACGGAATCGGCGGAGGCAAGTCCTATGGGGAACAAAAGAAAGGAATTTGTACCGGTATGAAGGAGAAACAACGGGATTTTTTGAAGCTGTGTCTGGCGGACGCACTGCTCAAGCTGATGGAGGAACAGGATTTTTCTGAGATCAGCGTCAACGCCATCTGCAAGACGGCGGACATTGGACGGACCACCTTTTACCGCTATTTTGGCGGCCGGAACAGCAAGGAGGAGGTGCTGATCTTCAAAATCACCTATGAGTGGGAGATCTACCGGCAGAAGCATGAGGACGAGGTGAAGCGGGATCAGGGCTATGCCATGTCCTGCTATGTGTACGAAAACAGAAAGGTGTTTTCCCTGATCTACCGCCATCACCTGACCGGCGTGCTGCTGGATGCCTTTGCCCGGCTGACGACCCAGGGGGAAATGGTGGGCAGGGAACAGTCCTATTTGCAGTCCTTCTTCGTCTGCGGTTATTTCGGCATCATGTATCAGTGGATCAGGTACGGCTTTGACGAGACGCCGGAGCAGGTGCAGCGGCATATCGCTGAGACCTTCGCCAGCGCGGTGTCCCGGGCACAGGACGCCCATTCCGCATCCGGGGAGAGGACTTCAAAATAGCATGAGGGCAGCATCCTCGATGTTATTTTCCTGCGCATTGCCCATTTGTGTCCCATCCTTTCCATTAAGCATGATAACAAAACCAAACCTAGATTATTCACGGCACAGCCGTGAAAGTGGCTGAAAGCCGCATAGTTACAGTGTTTTAACTGCATATTCCTTTTCGCTTATCTAGTGAATGAAAAAAGAGCATCCATTTGTGGTAAAATTAAGGTGTCTAATCTCAAATAATATCAACAAAAGGTGCCCTTTATAAGTATTGTAAACACCTTACCATTAGAAAGGAATAGTCAAATTAAAATAAGTTTTGATGGAGGAGATTTATCCTGCGATGCAGGCTTACTTCTCATCAAAGAATTCATAAGTAAACTTGGTATTGATATCAGCAAACATGCGAAAGCAACGCATTGATACCGTCCGTTTAAAACTGCTGAAGATTGCTGCAAAAGTAATTCGTTCAGCAAGATATATCACATTCAAGCTGTGTAGCAGCTGCCCTTATAAGAATGAATTCTATGAGACACTTTCAAATATCGGTAAGCTGAATGTACAGCTGGAGCAGCAACTATTAACGAACCTTGACAGCTTAACAACTGCTCTGGACTCTGCCACAGGGATTTTATACCCTTTTGACGTGTTAATTGAGTGATGTTATGGCTACATGGATCAATTTTCAGAATCATGGTACAGTTATCAGTTCAGATACTGTTCCATGAATAATTCAGGACTATTATTATATATTTCTTTCCTGTTTCCTTGACGGTAACTTCCTTTTCATTGCATCCCGTTCTGCAATTTCAGCCTTGTTTCGATTCAGTTTTTCCAAAATGGAAGTGCGGGCTTTTTGCTTAATCTGCTCTGTGCCATTCTTTCTGATTTCCGGTTTCATCAGGTTTACCTGAATTTTTTTCAACGTTGTTTTCATAGTATTTGTAATTTTTGTAATGACACCATCTAAACGTTTTGCAGCATATTCACACTCTTTTTTTGATGCTTTTCGTTCCGGGGAGAGTACCCATGCTTTTGATTGCTCTACCAGACGAATATCTTCTTTGTGCGTTTCTATTTTTACGGTATTGGTTACAACCTCTACCGCCTTATCATAAGCAATCTCTGCGACCTCATCGATCAGAGCTTCTACGTCTTCAATTTTCATGGTTAGGTTTTCAAGTTTCCGTTCTTGTGCTGCCAGTTGCTCCTTTTGCTTGGCAATGATAAAATCCTGTTTCTCTAAATATGCTCTTCCACCATATTCCGGTTCTTCTTCTAATAACAGGCCATGTTTCTTTGCAATCTCAAACAGAAGAACCCGACAGACAGAGTCAAAGGTCATTTTTCTGTTATTTTTTCTTCCCGGCGGCTTTTCCGGATCGGGCAATTCAAATCCCAAAGCTTCCAAAGCTTTTTCTTGCTGAGGGGAAATCTCGCCGTACTTATTTTCACAGTCAAAAACGTGACGCTCGTGGATGTGAGGTGTACTTTCGTCCAAATGTAATGCCCAGTCCAATATATGAACATGGGAACCAAATCTCTCATTAATTTCAATCATAAATTCTGTTACAATCTCAAAGAGAAGCTCTGGCGAAACATGATTATCCAAAGTTCCGATTTGAAAAATACTTTCCTCAGGACATGTTTTTTTACTTTTCAGCAAATCATTAGTTGTACGATTACGTTCCGGATGACGATTTTTTTCATTTCTGGCATTTTGATTATTTACAAAGTTTTGGTATTGAGAAGCATAAAAGTATTGTTCCACTTCTTCAAAGGAATTTGCGAGTTCGTCTGTTTTATTATCATGAATAAGGTTTCGGTAACCATTGTAACAGTCCCAGTAGATATTTCTCTCTGCCTGAGTATCATCAATATGCTCGCTGTTGTAAATATTAAAATTTCTGTCATTGTGTTTTGGATTATAGGTGCCATTCTTTCCGGCACGACCATTGTGTCTTGTCAATTTCATTGTGATTTCCTCCTTTTTTGAATTCCTTTCAGGGATGGTTTGAGCAGAGAAGCGGATTCCTTGCAGCTTTTAGCGTCAAGTAATACCCAGTACTAAGTGGCGAAACGCCGCTTAACTGGGCAAGGCTGCCGCCCTTGACCTGCACAAAGGGTGGCTTCTCCGCTCCGCTTCGGTCGGTGCTTAACAAGTGCCACTGGTACTTAGCACCCTCTGTACTCCTGCACCGAACAAACTGACCTTCTTTCCTTTGCAGGGAAGCTCAATCAGCTTCTTCGGTTTTTGGGAAATAGTTCACTGAACTTTTTTCCAAAAGAAAAGCCGACGTATTTTGATTTCCTCTCAAATACATCGGCATCATCATCTGACTTGACAGTCATATTCAATTAAATAAAGATATTGTGAAGAATAAAAGTAAACGCTTTGGATATCAGCAAATATATTTACGTCAGTCCACTTTTTACTGGAGATATGACAAAATGGCAAAAATGATATCATGATATATCAATCGATTTTTCAACAATCTACACATCCAAGAATATCTAACTATATTATGTCATTTTTATCATTTCTGTCATTTTACGTTATTGATAAATCCAACTGCTCAAATGGATTCTCTATCGTATCGTCCATCGTTTCAAAATCCGGTTCTTTCACAGAAGTATCTTTAAAATAATAAGCACCATCGGAATAACGTTTAATGATAAATCCCTTGTCGGTCATATAATCCCAGAATTTTGTTTTCCCATGTGGCTTTCGTCCATTATCTTCGCAGTAATCTTCGTATATTTTGTAAACATCACTTCGTTTCATTTTCTCGCCGGATTTATGGCAGAGCATATCATCAATAAAAGCTTTTACACTGTCGGCAGAACGATATAATTTTTTAATGCACTCTCTACTGTGATCACTTTGTGCAAAGTGCTGATCTTTGTACAATTGTCTTAATGCCAGCATCGCCATATGAATTGCATAATCGGATTCCTGATATATTTTTTCTTTTAACTTAGTGTCTTTTGCACTCTTGGGAATCGTATGGTCAATGTCCAACACGAGCAAACGACGATAATAGGCATTGGTCTTGTCATCAAGATTCAGCGGAAATTCATTCGCTGAAAACAGAAGTTTTGCATAACTGAAAAACTGTGATGGATCTTTCCCTTTTTTCTCATAAAGCAAGGTATCTTCGCCGACTGCCTTTTTAACGATTGCTACATCCTCCATTGCTGTACTTGGAATGTCCGCACAGGCATTTAGTAATTTTCCAAATAAGCCCGTAGCATAGAAACGTTGATTCAAATTCTGTAACGACATACAGGAACTATTGATTTCTCCAATCAGATGCTGCACAAAGGAAACTGCAACTGACTTTCCTGTGCCGCCTTTTCCTTTCAGCAGTAAGAATTTCTGGAAACGGGTGTCTGTTGTCATACAATAACCAAGATATTGCCAGAAGGTTAATTGGTCTGTCTTATCCGGAATAGAGAGTTCAAAGTATTTACGAATATTTTTACCTCCTGCCAGGGCGGTTTCTGCCTGTTCTGGATAAAATGAAAATGGAATCTGATTGATTGACAGGTACTTCGGATTGTGTTCGATCATTTTCCATTCTATTACATCAAAATATCCATTCTGAAAATTCACCCAATGAGATGGTTGGTTGTTGAGGTCTGAAAAATGTTTTTGTACTTGTGCTTGTGATACCAGAAGATTATAAATACTCTGGATGGTGGTCGCCTTGATACAGTCACGAAAAATCAGTTTTTGAACATGCGACTTCAAACGAATTCCATTATGATCTTCGTGATAACAACCTTTTTCATAGATATAAGGTGTGTTTTCAAGCATAAAAAAAGGAACCGTCTGTATTAGATAGTCGACAATCTCCATATCAAATACACCGATTCGCTTTCCCTGTTCATTAAATTTATGGAATCTGTTTAAATCCGGCGGTTCATTCTGCCTGCCTTCAAATCGTTTGATGAAATCGGAAAGAACAGATTTTAGTTCCTGCTGATATTCCAGCTTTGCAAGGTATTCTTTATTTTTGAATATTGACCATCCTTTTCGGAAGGTCAGATAATTGTTCTGGCAGAACTGTTCCAGTAAATCATTCGTTTTCTTCATGGTACAGGCTGGTACATAACAGTAATCTGTCTGATAGGTTCCCGTACAGGCAATTTCAACCATATAAATGATAAAACTCTCAACATCATAATAGCCATCTCTTTCTGGCAGAAGAGCAACCGCATAGTATCCGGCAGCAATCACAGCAAAAGCAAGCTCCTGATCATCCACGAGAAACAGGTATTTTTGCTCCATAGTTTCCGGTTTGGTTTTCATATAGTGTTCTAAAAAATTCTTATTCATGTAAATCCCTCCTCAAATCGAAAAAAGACACCTCTTTTCAGAAGCGTCTTTCTCATGTAAAATACTAAAAAGTGGTTGTTTGTGCGGCTTTCGCACTATTCAGTTCATCAATCCAGTTACATAGTATAATAATTGTTTCAAGATTTACATTGCTAAGCGTCCAACACCTTTCCGTCCCCCCAGTACTTTCTTCCCTTTCAGATCATTCCACTGGAAATCAGGCATCTCTTCCCTTGCCACCAGGAAGTTTCCAGCCCGCTGGGTTCCCTGTGCAAAATTTACCACAGGATCATTAGCACCTTCCAGATACGCATACACAGAGGCTTCAGCCCCCATAAATCCAATCTGTGCATCACCGGATATGACAGCCGCCATTGTCTTATCTGCCCCATAACCGGTAACCAGTTCCAGATCAATCCCTTCCTGTTCAAAATATCCGTTTTCAATCGCTACATACTGAGGTGCATAGAAAATTGAATGTGCCACCTCATTCAGCGTCACCTTTTGTATCTTTTCCTCTCCTTCACCGTCATTTCCGCAGCCTGCAAGTACGAACGCTGCCGCCATTATCATCAGTCCAATCCCTGCTAATTTCTTTTTCATCATGACCTCCTGATACGATTCATGATATTAAAATATGTACGCACACAGAAAATGGTTCTTAATTATAACAAAGTGGGCAAGCCCACTTCAACTCCCCATACCCCTCACTCATGAAGGGCTTGCGCACTTTGAGCGCCGATGCGCAGCTGCTTTAGCAGCTTTCCTCTGCGCATCGTGTGCATCCCCCGGAGGGTTTTTATATCATAGGAAAGTCAGAGGACTTTCCTATGATATAAAAAAGGACAGATGCATGGTCACTTTTTCATGTCCATATACCTGTCCGCTTAACATTTAGCCGGATATTCTACTCCTTCCGGAAGTGGATCCCATTCATTTAATCCCAGTCTTTGTTTGAACTTTGCCTGCTCCAGTGTAATCGGAGGAATATCTTCTGCCAGATATTCCATCAGTTCATCCATACCCTCGCGAGTCACATTGCTTATCATAAAAATGCGCTCACATCCGGAATTTTCAAGCCATTGTCTGACCATAGGAACATTGGCATAAGGCGAATCAATTTTGGTAATGATTCCAATCATCGGCCGCAAAATAAAAGAACGCCCACCCGGTCCAAACAAACTGAACGGCTCGTCTGCGGCCTGAACCATTGCCACCACATCTGCTTCAAAAGAAAAACAGGCCAGTCCCACGCTGAAACGCTTAGACTCTGCATATTCACCCGGTGAGTCAATCGTGCTGTCATTGGTATTGGTGTATTGAGTTTTTACATAATGAAGCTCTTCCCCCTTTAATGCCTGTGTCAAAGACGTCTTGCCTGCTTCACTTCGTCCCATTAAAAACATTTTTTTCATTCTCTCACCTGCCCTGCCTTCTGCCATTCATCATTAACTTTTATAAACTCTACAGGTTTTAAATCCCAGAACTTCGTCAAAAAACCGCACAACTTCTTCCACAGCAGTCTGTACCTCAGAAAATCCCCCTGTAATGATCAGAGAACCGCAAAAACGATCCATAAACCCAATCTGCACATCTGCACTTTTCATCGCCACATCCGCTGCAACTACCACAGCCTCCCAGGGAGTAAAACGAACCAGACCAATAGACTCTCCGGTATGATCTTCCCCCTCGTGAACGCCGATATGCAGCCCAAGATTCTGATAAATACATGCCTGCGAAGGATTCAGAACATGTGCCAGACAAACTTCCTTTCCCGGAACTCTCACACGGGTCAGACGAAGCTTCTTTCCTCTCAGACGTTCATAATCATCATGGAACAACCTTTCCAGCAGTTCCTCCTTTGTTATATCAGCCATGACTGCACATCCTATCTCTTTGTAATATTACAAACCACATATCCCATAGTATCCCGGAAATAATCCACGACTTCTGTCATTGCAGACATTACATCTGAGATTTCTCCTGTAATAATCAATGTTCCCGTAAAACGGTCTGCAAATCCAAGATAAACATTTCCACTTTTAACTGCAATATCGGACGCAATTACTGCTGATTCCGGCGGAGTCATATTCATAATCCCAATTGCTGATGAGCGATAATCCACCTGTGGATTCAGCCCCAGTTTCTGATATATAATCGGAGCCGGACCACCCATCACATGTGCAAATGTGATTTCTTTACCAGCCACAGTCTCCTGTACAATTCTTATCTGCTCTCCATAATCATTTGCCATCTGTCAGTACCTCACTTTCAGAAATAATACGTACACTCATATTTTCACTCTATGATAAATCATACTAAGGGGCAATATTTCTGTCAAGTTGAAATCCAACGATAATTAGGCAAAATATTATCATACATATTTAATTTTTTACCGGGATTAGTGGCAGAATTGCCTGAATTTTTTCTTTTCTTGTGATTATATTACCACAAAATCACACTTTTTTCAAGTCTCCCATTTTTGCGGGTTTTGCAGTATAATCACTCAAAGATTTCGAAGAGGAGGCGGTTACCATGGAAGAAAAAGACTGGATGAATCTGCTGTCATCACAAAACCAGATACAGAAAATTCTGGAGGTTAATCAGAAAACTGCACGATACGGACTGGAACTTACTGAAGCAGATGCAAAAACTTTGTCCGAAACTCGGAACAGTGAATTACGCAGACAGCAGCGCATTGAATTTGGCGAAGGAATACTCCCAAAACTCATCGATGCATTTTGTGATTCCCCCTACATGGATCAGGGAACTTATGTAGAAACGCTGATACGGCTGCAGGAAATCTTTTTCTTGTATAAAAATGAAATGCTCGACGAAATATCTGATGATGAGCTTTTACAGTTTATGAGAGAACAGTATGATGAGATTTGCTTCGGCGATCTGGATTATCTGGAAGGCACATGCCTGAATCATTTTGCCCAGGCAATCCGAGCAGGCTACAGAGGTTTCCGGGTAACACAGGGACGGGGAGAATATTTCCAATTTGATGAATTCAAACGGTGGGACCATGAGCTGTATCTGGAAGTATTGAAAGATCTTTGCTGGAGGTAAATGAGTATGGAATATCCGATGGAAGAATTAATTCCCATTCTTGCCGAACTAACAGACCGCTTCACCTCAAAGGAAAGTACATCTGTTACCTATGAAAGGGCAAGAGAATTGATGGAAGCAATCATGTATTGCATCAGACAATGTGAAATACAGGGCAATCTTGTGGACAGAAAAGGATTATCTGCCCGGGAAGCATATCAATATGGATACCAATCCCTGATTGAAAAAATAAAGAATACACAGAATATGTATAATGAAATGATTCTCCACTTCTGTGCCTATGGCAATGAAAATTATCAAATGACAGTAACCCGGGCACTGCCGGGATTTTTCAGATACTACAACCCTCAATTTGCTCCCCAGGAGACAATCATCACCATGGATTATCCAACCATTTGCCCTGTCACCGATGCATGTGGTATCCATGCGATAGCAACTTATATCGAATATATCTATTATGAACAAATCTTCATGGGTGCATTTCCACAGGATTACGTATATCAGGTACTGACTAAATTCCAAGCCAGTTACCGGAAACAGTATTATAATATCTGTATCATCATTCTGCGCCATGTATTGGGTCACATGGTGATAGATAAAAAGCTGGGACAGGAATGCGGCGAAGAGGAATATGACTCTCTCAAATCAATCATCAGGGAAAACGATCAACAATGGCTGGAAGAAACACTTGCCAACTATCTGACAAATTTGATAACAGCGAAATATCATAGCAATCATCTGCTGGAAAACTATTTAAAAGAAGACCTGAAAAACTTTACTGTGGAACTACATGCTGCAGCGGAAAATAACTGTCTTGAAAAAGTTGTTATACTCTAACAGGGGGGGTGGCTGGGGGACGGGTTCATAGTCCCAAAAGTGACTATTAAACCGTCCCCCCGCCCCCCCA
>JALERM010000023.1 GCA_022764165.1 Eubacterium sp.
ACCAGATCGTTCAGAAGATCTACGGCGGAAAGAAAGTAGTCCTGACAGCAAATGCTCAGAAACAGGCAAAACAGCTGGAAGCACTGGGATTTGGAAACTGCCCGATCTGTGTAGCCAAGACACAGTATAGCCTGACAGACGACCAGACCAAACTGGGAGCTCCGACAGACTTCGAAGTAACCGTACGTAACCTGAAGATTTCTGCAGGTGCAGGCTTCATCGTAGCCCTGACCGGTGAGATCATGACCATGCCTGGACTGCCGAAAGTACCGGCTGCAGAGAAAATCGATGTAGACGAGAACGGAAAGATCACAGGACTGTTCTAAATTTAATCTTGAAAGAAGATAATACTCCCACCTCTATAGGTGGCGAGTTACGACAATTTAGTCTTGGTGGGAGTCCAATCTCCTTCCAAGATAAAGCCTCCGGCGGATTGCAGAGGTGCGCAGATGTATCGTGTCATGCAAAGCATGACGCGCACCTCGCAGCAAGTACGCTGAGGCGTACTTGAATTAAATTGCCCCGGGGAGTTTTACATTTTCCCCGGGGAAATCTTGATAAAGGAGAATTGTAACAATGGGATTTTCAACCGTACCATGTAATGAATTTGTTGAAGTGCTGGCTTCTAAAGCTCCGGTACCGGGCGGCGGCGGAGCATCTGCTCTGGTTGGCGCAATCGGAACCGCTCTGGGCAATATGGTAGGCAGCCTTACCGTAGGTAAGAAAAAATATGCAGATGTAGAAGCAGAAATGTGGGAGCTGAAAGCAAAGTCTGACAAGCTGCAGGCAGAACTTCTTCGTCTGATTGAGAGAGATGCAGAGGTATTTGAGCCTCTTTCCAAAGCATATGGCATGCCGCGGGCAACAGAAGAAGAAAAAGCAGAGAAAGCAAGAGTGATGGAAATCGTGCTGAAAGATGCATGTTCTGTACCGATGGAAATCATGGAAAAATGCTGTGAGGCCATTGACATTATCGTAGAATTCGCTGCAAAAGGTTCTGCCCTGGCAATCAGTGATGCCGGCGTGGGTGTGGCATTCTGTAAAGCAGCACTGAAAGGTGCCAGCCTGAATGTATATATCAATACCAAATCCATGCAGAACAGAGAGTATGCAGAAGAACTGAATGCAAAATGTGACGCAATGCTGGAAAAATACACCAAAATCGCAGATGAAGTATTTGACAGTGTCCTGGGCAGACTGAAATAAGGAGGAACAACAAAATGGCAAAACAGTTATTAGGAAAAGAAGTAACCGCAGCACTGAATGAAAGAATCAAAGCCAATGTAGCTGCTTTAAAAGAAAAAGGAATCAATCCTACTCTGGGAATTATCCGTGTAGGTGAGAACGGAAGCGATATTTCTTATGAAAGAGGAGCTACCAAACGCTGCGAGACTCTCGGTGTAGAATGCGTAAAATTCCTCCTTCCGGAAGATGTTTCACAGGAAGAACTTCTGGAAACAATCGATAAAGTAAATAAAGACGACAGCATTCATGGCGTACTTTTATTCCGTCCGCTTCCAAAACATCTGAATCAGTCAGTAATTGAAAATGCACTGGATCCTGCAAAAGACGTTGATTGTATGACTGACGGCTCCATGAGCGGCGTATTTACCGGAAAACAGGTAGGTTTCCCACCATGTACACCACAGGCGTGTATGGAAATTCTGGACTACTACGGAATTGACTGCACAGGTAAAAAAGCAGTTGTGATCGGACGAAGCCTTGTTGTAGGAAAACCGGCAGCAATGATGCTTGTTAAGAAAAATGCAACAGTTACCATTTGCCATACAAAGACAGTTGATATGCCGTCTGTAGTAAAAGAGGCTGATATTGTCATCGTAGCCGCAGGCCGTGCAGGTGTTGTAGGTGCAGAATACGTAAGCGAAGGACAGACCATCATCGATGTAGGAATCAATGTTAACGCAGAAGGCAAACTTTGCGGAGACGTAGATTATGCAGCAGTAGAGCCGATTGTTGATGCTATCACACCGGTACCCGGCGGAGTGGGAAGCGTAACCACATCCGTATTGGTTGGACATGTTGTAGAAGCAGCAATGAGAAAATATCTCTAAAAATTTTTATTTGCCCCGGGGAAAATGTAAAAATCCCCGGGGCAAATGCTTGAAAAAATTTGTTTTTCTGTTACAATAGATGTAGTGCAACTTTGTATAAGAATGTGCCAGATGATGAATGTCCGGCCTTTGAGCGGCGGGACGTGTATATTTAGAGGAGGAAATCATGAGTAAAAAACCAACCGTTTTGATGATTTTAGATGGATATGGATTGAATGATACCTGCGAAGCCAATGCAGTATGCGAGGCAAAGACTCCGGTGATGGATCAGCTCAAATCCCAGTGTCCTTTTGTAAAAGGAAATGCCAGTGGTATGGCCGTAGGTCTTCCCGAAGGGCAGATGGGAAACTCTGAGGTAGGACATCTGAACATGGGTGCAGGTCGTATTGTATATCAGGAGCTTACCAGAATTACCAAAGAGATTCAGGATGGAGATTTCTTTAAAAATGAAGCACTGCTGAAAGCAGTAAAAAATGCAAAAGACAATCATTCATCCCTTCATTTTATGGGACTTCTTTCTGATGGTGGTGTTCACAGCCATAACACTCATCTGTATGGTCTGCTGGAACTGGCTAAAAAAGAAGGACTGGAAAAAGTTTATGTGCATTGCTTCCTGGACGGACGTGATACACCGCCGGCTTCCGGAAAGAGCTTTATCGAAGCCCTGCAGGCAAAGATGAAAGAAATCGGAGTGGGCGAGATTGGTGTTGTTTCCGGTCGTTACTATGCAATGGACAGAGATAACCGCTGGGATCGTGTAGAGCTGGCATATAATGCTCTGACAAAAGGTATCGGCGTAAAAGGTACTGATGCAGCTGAGGCTGTTCAGGCATCTTATGATGATGACAAGACAGACGAATTTGTACTTCCGACTGTTATTGAAAAAGACGGAAAACCGGTAACAACCATTCAGGATAAAGACTCTGTCGTATTCTTTAACTTCCGTCCTGACCGTGCCCGTGAAATCACAAGAGCATTCTGTGACGATGCTTTCAAAGGATTTGAAAGAGAAAAGAGACTGGATCTGACTTATGTATGCTTTACCGATTACGATGAGACGATTCCGAACAAGATCGTAGCTTTCCACAAACAGGAGATTAAGAATACATTTGGTGAATATCTTGCAGCTCATAATATGACACAGGCACGTATCGCCGAGACTGAAAAATATGCTCATGTAACTTTCTTCTTCAACGGTGGTATTGAAGAACCTAACAAAGGAGAGGACAGAATCCTTGTTAAATCCCCGAAAGTTGCTACTTATGATCTGAAACCGGAGATGAGTGCATACGAAGTATGTGACAAGCTGGTAGATGCAATCAAGTCTGACAAATATGACGTGATCATCATTAACTTTGCAAATCCGGATATGGTAGGACATACCGGTGTGGAAGATGCAGCAATCAAAGCTGTAGAAGCTGTTGATGAGTGTGTGGGAAGAGCCGTAGAGGCAATCAAGGAAGTAAACGGACAGATGTTTATCTGTGCTGACCATGGTAATGCAGAACAGCTGGTAGACTACGAGACCGGCGAGCCATTTACCGCACACACAACCAATCCGGTACCGTTTATCCTTGTAAATGCAGACCCTGCATACAAACTGAGAGAAGGCGGATGCCTGGCAGACATCATCCCGACCCTGATTGAACTGATGGGAATGGAACAGCCGGCAGAAATGACAGGAAAATCACTGCTGATCAAATAAAAAAAGAAACAAAGCCCTGGGAAATACACATAGTAATTCTCAGGGTTTTATTTAAGTATATTTTCTCAGTTTTGTCCCATACTATCTGTTGTAAAAGTATATTTTAATGGAGGTACTGTATGTACAGGTATTTACCGATTCGCCGTGTTTACGCCAGAGAAGTCCTTGACTCCAGAGGTAATCCTACTGTCGAGGTGGAGGTTACGGTAGGGGAAGGGGTTATGGGGATAGAAGGTTATACGGGAAGGGCGATGGTTCCCTCCGGGGCTTCTACAGGAAAATACGAGGCAGTTGAACTGCGGGATGGACAGGAGCGCTATGGCGGCCTGGGGGTACAGCAGGCAGTAAAGAATGTAAATACAAGGCTGGCAGATAGAATTGTTGGTGAAAATGTTTTGAACCAGTCGTATATTGATCGGATTCTTCAGGAGGAAGATGGCACGGACAACAAAAGCAGTCTGGGGGCTAATGCTACTCTTGGGGTTTCGCTTGCGGCGGCCCGTGCGGCGGCACAGGCACTGAGGATACCGCTTTTTCAGTATCTGGGGGGAGTTCACAGTAAAAGAATGCCTGTGCCCATGATGAATATCATCAATGGAGCAAAACATGCCGATAATACCCTGGATTTTCAGGAATTTATGATTATGCCCACAGGTGCCTGCTGTTTTCAGGAGGGACTTCGCATGTGTGCAGAAGTGTATCAGCGATTGAAGATAATCCTGAAGCACAGAGAACTTTCCATATCGGTTGGAGATGAGGGTGGATTTGCTCCCAATCTGAAAAGTGCACAGGAGGCATTGGATCTGATGAGTGAGGCGGTCCGAATGGCAGGTTATGAGCCGGGAAAGGACATGGTATTTGCACTGGATGCAGCTGCCAGCGAACTCTTTGATGAGGATACAGGAAAATACTATTTCCCCGGGGAAAGTAAAATGGCGGGGGAAGAGATTTATCGAACATCAGAAGAAATGATAGAATTATATGACGCACTGATCAGTCAGTATCCGATTGTATCTATTGAAGATGGACTGCAGGAAGAGGACTGGGAAGGCTGGGTGTCCATGACGAAAAAACTGGGAGAGCGTGTGCAGCTTGTAGGAGATGACCTTTTTGTAACCAATCCCAAAAGACTGAATTGCGGACTGCGCCTCCATGCAGCCAACAGTATACTGATTAAAGTAAATCAGATCGGTACTCTGACTGAGGCAATGGATGCCGTCTGTGAGGCTCAGCATCATGGATATACTGCGGTGATTTCTCATCGTTCCGGAGAGACAGAAGATACGTTTATCGCTGATCTTGCAGTGGCCTGTAATGCCGGGCAGATTAAAACAGGTGCACCTTGCCGGACGGAAAGAACAAGCAAATACAACCAGCTTCTTCGCATAGAAGAATACCTGGGACAGGTGGCTGAATATGAAAATCCGTTCGAAATAAAATACGGTGAAAGAGAAGAAAAATGTTGAAATATTCCAATCCCTATGGTACAATAATTTAGGTTGACCATGGGAGGTGTAATGATGGAAATTTTGCGTATAGTATTAACAATAATCTTTGTTATTGATTGTATAGGTCTGACAGTTGTCGTTTTGATGCAGGAAGGTAAACAGAAAGGTCTTGGTGCCATTTCCGGTATGGCAGATACGTACTGGGGACGTAATAAAGGTCGTTCTATGGAAGGAAAGTTAGTATTGGCAACAAAGACCATGGCGGTTCTGTTTATGGTACTTGCTGTTGTTTTAAATATGAATTTCTAAGTACTGAGTATTATAAAGCCTTTGACAAAGCACTCCTGTAGATGAATACAGGAGTGTTTTTATCTTGTAGGAAAGTCCTCCGACTTTCCGGCAAGATTAACCCTCCGGGCAGGATCGCACTGCGGCGGTAAGGAATATGTTGCTGAAAGCAACCCGCCGCAGGCGGAGAATCCTGCAAAATTTGAAAGAAGATAAATCAGAAAGGTAAACATGAATAAAAAACAGTTAAAAAACAGGAAAAAACTGATATTGGAATTTGTATCTCATAAGGATTATCATCCCATGAGAGCAAAAGATATAGCCATGCTGCTTCAGATTCCGAAAGGAAAGAGACAGGATCTGTTTTATGTCCTTGATGAGCTGGAGGCAGAAGGTAAGATCTGTGTCCGTAAGGGAAAGTATGAAAAAGTGAGAGCCTCAGTGGAAGTAAAAGAAGAGCAGCTGCTGGAGGGAACATTTATAGCTAACTCGCGGGGATTTGGTTTTGTCGAGGTGGAAGGTCAGGAGGAAGATGTTTTTATCCAGGAAGAGGATACCATGTATGCATTTCATCAGGACCGGGTACAGATTCGTCTGAAGCCGGAGAAAAACGGAAGCCGCCGGGAAGGTGTTGTGGTTCAGATTCTGGGACATGGAATCACAGAAGTGGTCGGAACATTTGAAAAGAGCCAGAATTATGGATTTGTTATTCCCGATAATGCAAAAGTGCAGAGTGATATTTTTATTCCGAAGGAGCATACACAGGGTGCTGCTGATGGAGCTAAGGTGGTGGCGAAAATTACCACATACGGCGGAAAGAACAAGAATCCTGAGGGACGGATTCAGGAAATTCTGGGAGAATCCGGACAGCCCGGTATTGATGTGCTTTCCATTGCCAGGTCCTATGAACTCCCTATGGATTTTCCGGTTAAAGCGATGAATCAGGCAGAACGTATACCGGATGGAGTGATTGAAGGAGATTTTCAGGGGCGTATGGATCTTCGTGACTGGACGGTTGTGACGATTGACGGGGAAGATGCCAAGGATCTGGATGATGGTATTTCTCTGACCAAAGAAGGAAATATTTATCATCTGGGTGTACATATTGCAGATGTCAGCAATTATGTACAGGCGGGAAGTGCCCTGGATCGTGAGGCTTTAAAGAGAGGAACCAGTGTATATCTGGTAGACCGTGTCATACCCATGCTGCCGCCCCGTCTTTCCAATGGGATTTGTTCCCTGAATCAGGGAGTGGATCGTCTCACCCTCAGCTGTCTGATGGACATCGACAGCAGCGGAAAAATGATCAGCCATACAATTGCTGAGACGGTAATCTGCGTCAATCGAAGAATGACTTACACAGCAGTGAAGGGTATTCTGGAAGGTGATAAAGAACTGCGCAGAGAGTATCAGGAGCTGGTTCCTCTGTTCCATCACATGAAAGATCTTTCTGCCCTGCTGAGAAAAAACAGAACCCGGAGAGGTTCCATTGACTTTGATTTCCCGGAAAGTAAGGTATATCTGGATGAGATGGGAAGACCAGTGGAAATCCGGGCATGTGAGCAGAATGTGGCAACCCGGATTATCGAGGATTTTATGCTTCTGGCAAATGAGACCGTTGCCAAAGAGTATTGTGAGCGGGAGATTCCTTTCGTTTATCGGACCCATGAGAATCCGGATCCGGACAAGATGGAAAAGGTCCTGACATTTATCCGTAATCAGCAGATACCGGTGAGAAAATCCCATGAAGAAATCACACCGCTGGAGATTCAGGAGATTCTTCATTCTATCGAAGGGGAACCTGCGGAACCACTGATCAGCCGTCTGCTGCTTCGTTCTATGAAGCAGGCCAGATATACCACAGGATGCAGCGGACATTTTGGACTGGCAGCTAAGCATTACTGTCATTTTACATCACCGATCCGTCGTTATCCGGATCTTCAGATTCATCGGATTATTAAAGATACGATTCGGGGAAGAATGAATGATGAGAAGAAAATGTTTTATGCACATATTCTGGAGGATGTGTCTCTGAAGTCCAGTATGCTGGAGCGAAGGGCAGAGGAAGTGGAACGGGAAACTGTGAAGCTGAAAAAAGCAGAATATATGGAACAGAATATTGGCAGACAGTATCAGGGAGTAATATCCGGTGTTACAGGATGGGGATTGTATGTGGAATTACCCAATACGGTAGAAGGGCTGGTACGTGTCAGCAGCATGATGGATGATTATTATGAATTTGACGAGCAAAACTATTGTCTGAGAGGACAGGATTTTGGGAAGACCTATCATCTGGGGGATACCGTTCGGATTCAAGTGATAGGAGTTGATATGAATACAAAAAGTATTGACTTTTGTATCATTCCGTCATAGAAGCAGGAAAGGGAGGAAATGTTATGGCGAAAGAAAAAGGCAGCCGCCTGATCGCAAACAATAAAAAGGCATATCACGATTATTTTATCGAGGATCATATTGAGGCCGGGATTGAGCTGTGCGGTACAGAGGTAAAATCTCTCCGCATGGGCAAGTGCAGTATCAAGGAATCTTTTATCCGGATTGAACATGAAGAAGTGTTTATTTATGGAATGCACATCAGTCCTTATGAAAAAGGAAATATTTTCAATAAAGACCCGCTGAGAGTGAAGAAGCTGCTGCTTCATAAATATGAAATCCGCAAATTGAAAGGGAAGATTGCTGAGAAGGGCTATACCCTGGTACCGCTGCAGGTTTACTTCAGCAACAGCCTGGTAAAGGTGGAAATCGGTCTGGCAAAAGGTAAAAAACTGTTTGATAAGAGACAGGACATTGCAAAGAAAGACCAGCGCAGGGAAGCAGAACGTGATTTCAAGGTGAGAAATCTTCAGTAAAAGGAATTGCAAAACAGTACTTGACATTTGGAGTATTTGCATATATACTATAATAGATTTAAAAGTCTGTGTACAGAGATTTCTCTGAAAACCATACAATTCTTCGGGCTTGTACTGGTTTCGACGGGGGTTTTGAAGTTTGGGAAGCCATCCGCGGCCCCGGGACCGCGTCATCAACCTGGAATTAAATTTAAACGCAGACGATACAATCGCTTGCGCTGCCTAATGGCAGCTGTCGCTGTCTGAGATTCCCGCATCTCAGATAACGGCATCAAACTTAGCGGGGCACTTTTTCTCCAAAGCTTTGCGGAGAGAAAAGATTTTATGAAGCTACTGAAAACTGCAGCCTGTCATCCGGCGTCAGTTGGAGGGAATGTGAAAAGAATGACTGTGATGGGAGATGCCTGAATGGACAGGCTTTCGGACGCGGGTTCGATTCCCGCCAGGTCCATAACGAAAAGACCCCGGAAATCATTGATTTCCGGGGTCTTTTTTAACTGGGGGACGTTTCTTTTGTCATGAGGAGTGTTTTTTGTCACGACCATTAGGGCGCTCCTCGTGGCAAAAGGAACGTCCCTAAAATGGTTCTACCGTTGATTTCTACTTTTCAAAATTGTATAATAGGAGCAACATGAAATGTAGGAGTGTGAGTGTTATGGATACAATTCTTCATTATGCGGCATCCAGTGAACAGATACAGCTACTGATGCCCCTGTTGTTGTTGATAGAGGTTATTTTTTCATTTTTGAATTGTTTTTTTGGCTACAGGCTGATGAAGCTCTGGGTGGGGCTGTGCGGGTTTTTGATTGGCTTTATGGGTGGTTTTTTGCTGATTTCCTGTGTGAGCACGGATCGGACGGTGGTTTTTGGCGGTTCCATGGCTGTAGGTCTGGTGTTGGGAGTGCTGGCGTATGTGGTTTATCTGGTGGGGCTGTTGTTTCTTGGCTGGTGTGCAACCTTTGCTGTGGCTGTAGTGATCGGGCGCGGCATAGAGACCGGTATCAGAGAAAAATTGGGCGTACTTGCCATAGGAGCTTTGCTGGGTATTTTGGTGGGAGTGTTATGTGTACTGTTTGCCAGACCATGTATTATTTTTTTGACCGGAGTTAGCGGGGGACTGGCCCTGGTTACGTCTGCTGTTGCGATTTCAGGGAAAACATTGCCGACCCATATGACACTGGCAGCAGGAGCGGTGATGGCTATGATCGGTGTGGGAATCCAGATAGGCCAGGGAGTACTTGAAACTAATAGAAAAAAACACAAAAAGAACATAAGTGTCAGGTATAATAACGGAAGAATGTAACATGGAGGCGATACTATGAACAAATTAAAAATACTTGTAGTGGATGACGAGAGCCGTATGAGAAAACTGGTCCGGGATTTCCTGGTAAAAAGTGATTTTGACGTGGTGGAAGCTGCGGATGGAGAGCAGGCAGTTGATCTTTTTCTGCAGGATAAAAACATTGCTTTGATTATACTGGATGTGATGATGCCCAAAATGGATGGCTGGCAGGTGTGCAGGGAAATCCGTAAAATTTCCAAAGTGCCGATTATTATGCTGACAGCCAGGGGAGATGAGAGAGATGAACTGATGGGATTTGATCTTGGTGTGGACGAATACATTTCCAAACCTTTCAGTCCTAAAATCCTTGTGGCAAGGGTGCAGGCAATCTTGAGAAGGTCAGGCCACGGAGAGAAAGAAGATGTGATAGAGTCCGGTGGTATCGTATTGAATAAAACTGCCCATATGGTGACGGTGGATGGAAAGAGTATTGAGCTTAGCTACAAAGAGTTTGAGCTTCTGGCTTATTTTATGGAGAATCAGGGAATTGCACTTTCCAGAGAGAAAATTCTGAATCATGTGTGGAATTATGATTATTTTGGAGATGCCAGAACCATAGACACCCATGTAAAAAAGCTGCGCAGTAAGATGGGAGAAAAGGGCGATTATATTAAAACCATTTGGGGTATGGGATATAAATTTGAGGTGAAATCATGAAAAAGTCCATACGTTTTCAAATAGTGTCGGTATTTCTTGCTTATGTGTTTTTTTCGGTCCTCCTCATGGTTTTGTTGAATTACGGATTTTTGGAGAAAGTATATCTTAAGGAAAAAGAAAATACATTGAAACTGGCGTATAGAGAAATTATATTAAAGTATGACTCTGTTGAGGATGATGCACTTACCAAATTCTGTTCTGCCAATAATCTTTCAGCTGTTATTTATAATATGAACAGTAAAGAGGGTTCGATGGTTAACAGCTACAGCAATCTTCGGAGTGAAGATGCTGACCGGCTGCGGGCCCGCCTGTTCGGATACATGTCCGGGTTGGAGCCGGAAGGAGATGAGATTCTGGATAAAAATGAGATATTTACTATTCTTTATAATCAGGATCGGATGTTTCAGATGGAATTTGTAGAAATGTGGGGAAAAACCTCAGATGGAATTGCATTTATTCTGCGAAGTCCCATGGAGAGTATAACAGAAAGTGTGAAGATTTCCAACCGGTTTTATATCATAACTGCGTTATTGATCGGAGCAATCAGCGTGGTTTTTGTTGGCATTTTCGGCATAAGGATTACCCGTCCGATTACAGAACTGACAGAATTGTCACAGCGAATGGCCAATCTGGATTTTGATGCGAAGTTTTCCGGAACGGAAGAAAATGAGATCGGTATTCTTGGACGGAATTTTAACAAAATGTCAGAGACTTTGGAAAAGACCATTGCGGAGCTGAAAACTGCCAATAATGAATTGCAGAAGGATATTGAAGAAAAAGAAGAAATCGATGAGATGAGAAAGGAATTTCTCTCTAATGTGTCACATGAGCTGAAGACACCGATTGCCCTTATTCAGGGATATGCGGAAGGGCTGCAGGATAATATCAATGATGACCCGGAAAGCAGGGAGTTTTACTGTGATGTCATTATTGATGAGGCTTCGAAAATGAATCAGATGGTTAAAAAACTGCTGACGCTGAATCAGCTGGAGTTTGGCAATGACCAGGTAAATATGGAACGATTTGATCTGACTACCTTAGTTCGGGGAGTGATTCAGGCTTCGGCAATCCTGGCTCAGCAGCAGGGGACGGAAATTATTTTCCGACAGGATACTCCGGTTTATGTCTGGGGTGATGAATTCAAAGTGGAAGAGGTGGTAACAAATTATCTGACCAATGCCATCCATTATGTAAAAAATGAAAATAAAATAGATATTCGTTTTGTACAAAATGGTAATGCAATTAAGGTGATTGTTTTCAATACAGGAGATCCTATACCGGAAGAAGACATTGAAAAGGTGTGGATTAAGTTTTATAAGGTTGATAAGGCCAGAACCCGTGAGTATGGAGGCAGTGGAATCGGATTGTCCATTGTCAAAGCCATCATGGATTCCATGCATCAGCAGTGCGGTGTCCGCAACTATACCAACGGCGTTGCTTTCTGGTTTACTCTGGAGTCTGGTGGCAGCAGTATTGAGGAAGATTGCAATTTATTGTAGCATTGCGTCAAATTCTGTGGTAAACTTATAGCTGAAATTTTGTCGGTTTTGACAGAATGATGGTTATGAAAAACAAAGAGGAGTGAACAGCACATGATAGCACTGATTGATTATGATGCGGGAAATATGAAAAGTGTGGAAAAAGCCCTTCAGTTGATTGGAGAGGACGTTATTGTCACCAGAGATTCAAAAGAAATTCTGGCTGCAGATAAAGTGATTCTGCCGGGAGTTGGATGCTTTGGCGATGCCATGGAGAATTTACATCATTTTGGTCTGGTTCCGGTTATCCGACAGGTTGTGGAAAAGCAGACACCATTTCTTGGAATCTGCCTGGGCCTGCAGCTTTTATTTGAAAGAAGCGAGGAAAGTCCCGGCGTAGAGGGGCTTGGACTGCTGAAAGGAGAGATTCTCAGAATTCCCTCACAGGAAGGGCTGAAGATTCCGCATATGGGATGGAATGACCTGACATTTCCCAATAATGGAAGATTATTTCAGGGGATTCCGGAACATTCGTATGTGTACTTTGTACACTCCTATTATCTGAAAGCAGAGGAACCGGAGATTGTAAAAGCAGCAACGGAGTATGGCACTTATATTCATGCCTCTGTTGAAAAAGGAAATCTCTTTGCCTGCCAGTTCCATCCGGAGAAGAGTTCCTCCGTTGGACTGCAGATCTTACGAAATTTTGCCGGTATATCCGGAAAAGGAGGAATGTGAAATGCTGACAAAAAGAATCATTCCCTGTCTGGATGTGAATAACGGACGTGTAGTGAAAGGTGTAAATTTTGTCAATCTGCAGGATGCCGGTGATCCGGTGGCAGTGGCCAAAGCATACGATGAAGCAGGAGCGGATGAGGTGGTATTTCTTGACATCACAGCATCTTCCGATAATAGAAATACTGTCGTAGATATGGTACGAAAAGTGGCAGCAAATGTATTTATTCCCTTTACCGTCGGCGGTGGTATTCGAACCGTTGATGATTTTAAACTGCTGCTTAGAGAAGGAGCAGACAAAATTTCTATTAATTCTTCTGCAATCAATCGTCCGGAACTGATCCGTGAGGCAGCTTTAAAGTTTGGAAGTCAGTGTGTGGTTGTAGCCATTGATGCCAAGATGAGACAGGACGGAAGCGGATGGAATGTTTATAAGAACGGCGGCCGCATCGATGTTGGCCTGGATGCCGTAGAATGGGCAAAAAAAGCGGAATCTCTGGGTGCCGGAGAAATCCTGCTTACCAGTATGGACGGCGATGGAACGAAAGCAGGGTATGATCTGAAGCTGACCAGAGCAATTGCTGATGCCGTATCCATTCCGGTGATTGCTTCCGGAGGTGCGGGAAAACTGGAACATTTTTATGATGCTCTGACAGAGGGAGGTGCGGATGCTGCACTGGCTGCCTCACTCTTTCATTATAAAGAACTGGAAATCCGTGAAGTGAAGGAATATCTTCAGAAACGTGGACTTCCGGTGAGACTGTAGAAGGAAGAAGGTGCAAAGATGCCGCCGATTACAGGTGCGTGGGCAGCTGCCTTAAAAGAAGAATTTCATAAACCTTATTATAAAAAATTGTTTCAGACAGTAGGACAGGAATATGCTTCTCATAAAATTTTTCCTGCGGGGGATGATATCTTTAATGCCTTTCATTTTACTCCGCTGGAGCAGGTGAAAGTGGTAATTCTGGGTCAGGATCCCTATCATGGTGATGGACAGGCACATGGACTATGTTTTTCTGTGAAACCGGATGTGGAAATTCCCCCTTCTCTGGTGAACATTTACAAAGAGCTGGAAGATGATCTGGGATGTTATATTCCCAATAACGGCTATCTGGAAAAATGGGCAAGACAGGGCGTACTGCTTTTGAACACGGTATTGACTGTGAGGGCGCATCAGGCGAATTCTCACCGGGGAATCGGATGGGAAGAATTTACAGATGCTGCGATCCGCATATTGGCAGCACAGGACAGACCGATGGTGTTTATCCTTTGGGGAAGACCGGCGCAGATGAAAAAAAGCATGCTGAATCCGGAAAAACATCTGATTCTGGAAGCACCGCATCCCAGTCCATTGTCTGCTTATCGGGGATTTTTCGGCAGCAGACCATTTAGTAAGACAAATGAATATCTTGTCAGCCACGGGATGGAACCTATTGACTGGCAGATTGAGAATCGGTAAGGAAGGTACAACGATGAGTAAAGAAAATGGAAATACACTGGTCAGGAATGCATCATTTCTGATGATGGCTACGCTGATCTCCCGGGTGATCGGGCTTTTATACAAAAGTCCGCTGAGTACTGTCGTGGGCAATGTTGGTATGGGGTACTTTGGCTATGCCAATAATGTTTATGTTATTTTGTTATTAGTTTCTTCTTATAGTATACCTATGGCTGTATCAAAGGTGATTTCAGAACGCCTGGCCCTGAAGCAGTTTCGCAATGCACAGAAAGTGTTTCATGGTGCTTTGATCTATGCGTCTGTTGTTGGAGGAGCGGCAGCCCTGGTAGCCCTGTTTCTGGGAAAATATCTTTTGCCGGTGAATCAGCAGGAGGCACTGCTGGCTTTGCGTATGCTGGCGCCAACGATTTTTCTCTCAGCTATTCTGGGTGTGTTCAGGGGATTTTTTCAGGCTCATAATACAATGCTTCCTACCTCTATGTCGCAGATTATTGAACAGATTGCTCATGCGATTGTCAGTGTCGGAGCTGCATGGCTTCTGATTCGGAGCTTTGGAACGGATGATACCTCAAAAGCTATCTATGGTGCTGCGGGCGGTACCCTTGGTACCGGAGCCGGTGTTGCTGTGGGACTGCTGTTTATGATCGTGGTATATGCAATGAACCGCAAAGCCATTTTGAAGAAGGTAAAGAAGGATAAACATGAGAGAGAAGAAAGCATGGGTTCTGTGCTGAAACTGATCTTTATGATGGTGACCCCGATTATTTTCAATACCTTTGTATACAATGCCAGCAGCTATCTGGATTCTAAAATCTTTTCCGATATTCTGGCACTGAAGAAAATGAACAGCGCAGCTGTCAGCGGGCAGTGGGGAGAATATAGTAACTATTATATTTCCATGATCAATATTCCTCTTGCACTTTCCAGTGCAACCTCCTCAGCTATGATGCCGGAAATATCCAGCCGGTATATTACGAAAGATTATGAGGGTGCCAACAGGAAAATTAATGAAGGGGTACAGCTGACCATGTTCTTATGTATTCCGGCGGCTGTAGGACTGTCAGTTCTCGCATTTCCTATCATGAAACTGCTGTTTCCAAAAAGCAGTGATCTGTCAGGAATGCTGTTGGCGATAGGTTCTGTTTCGGTTATTTTCTCTGCATTGTCCACAATTACCAATGGCGTACTGCAGGCAATCGGACAGGCAAAAATTCCTCTCCGCAATTCAGCAATCTCACTGGTGCTGAATGTGATCACTGTGACATTGGGTTCTTATTTTGCACCGCAGTTTGGAGTATTTATTGTATTACTGGCAAGTATCGTATTTGCTGTATGCATGTGCGTACTGAATGCGTTGTCTCTGAAAAAATATCTGGGACATAAAAATGACTTCGTCAACGGATATGGAAAACCGCTGTTGGCTTCTGTCGGCATGGGGTTGGTGGCCTGGATCGTGTATTACGGAATGTATATTTTTGTACCGATAAAAATTCTGTGCCTCGGTGTGTCTGTGATTCTTGCCGTACTCGTCTACATGATTCTTTATGTGATTGTAACAAAGGCGACGAAAGAACAGATGAGAAAACTTCCAATGGGGAATTATATGGTGAAGGTGCTTGGGAAACTGCACTTGCTTAAATAAGAGTAAGAGTGTTATTGGGAGCGGACGGAAACTTGTTATCATTTTTTAAGAAGTTTCCGTCCCTTTTCAAAAGAATAAAAAAGGAGTGTTCATATGGAAGTGAAAATGAAAAGTCCGTCGGAGTCTCAGACTGAACAGACCTACCTGATGCGTCCCTGTTATTTGAATGGTTATGGGAATTTGTTTGGCGGGCAGCTGATGAGCTGGATTGATGAGATTGCCAGTATCGTAGCTATGCGTCACAGTGAGTCTGATATTACGACGGCAGCGATTGATAATCTTAATTTTAAACAGGGGGCAACTGTTGATGATGTAATTGTGCTGCGCGGAAAGATTACTTATGTAGGTAAGACTTCGATGGAAGTTCGGGTGGATACCTATGTGGAAAACCGTAAAGGTATACGAAAAGTCATTAACCGGGCATATCTTGTAATGGTTGCTGTGGATGAGCACCATCATCCGGTAAAAGTTCCGGGACTGCTGCTCCAGACAGAAGCTGAAAAAGCCGAGTGGGAAGGCGGGGAGAAGCGATATCTGCTGAGAAAACAGAGACGGATGGAAGGGTTCTGATTTATCTTGAATAAAATTGCCCCGGGGAGTTTTACAAACTCCCCGGGGCAATTTTTCAATTTTTAATTCATATTTTTCACTGCAGTCGACAGCATAAGTTTAATCCTGTTCAGCTGGTTAACCTCGGAAGCTCCCGGATCGTAGTCGATAGCCACGATGTTTGCATCGGGATGGCTGCGGCGGATAGCCTTGATGACGCCTTTTCCTACGATATGGTTTGGCAGGCAGCCGAATGGCTGTGTGCATACAATATTTTTCGTTCCGCCATGGATCAGTTCCATCATTTCTCCAGTCAAAAACCATCCTTCACCGGTCTGATTGCCCATAGATACAATCGGTGAAGCCATACGTGCCAGGTCCTTGATGTCAGCAGATGGTTCAAAGTGGCGGCTCTTTTTGAATTCTTCGTTGGCTGCACTTCTCAGCCAGTTGATGGCGGCGATTCCGGCATTGGCGGTCAAAGCCGATTTCTTTTTGAATCCCAGCTTTTCATATTTGAAGTTCTGGTTGTAGAAGCAGTAACTCATAAAGTCAATCAGATCCGGAACGACAGCTTCAGCTCCTTCTTTTTCCAGAAGTTCAGCCAGATAGTTGTTGGCTGCCGGGAGGAATTTTACAAGAATTTCACCCACGATACCGACTCTTGGCTTTTTCAGATCTTCATCAATGGGCAGATGGTCAAAATCACGAATCATGGTGCGGCAGATTTGTTTAAATCTGGTGTGGCTCAGGCGTTTCCCTGAAATAAAATCAATACAGATTTTTTCCCATTTTTTATGTAAGCGATTGGCAGTGCCTTTTTTCAATTCGTATGGCCTCATCCGGTATACGCATTTCATCAGAATATCGCCGAAGATACAGCCATAAGCCAGCCGGATAGCCAGGTTTGGTGTAATCTTGAATCCGGGATTGCTTTCCAGACCACTCAGGTTCAGGGAAATTACCGGAATCTGTTCCATACCGGCTTTCTTCAATGCACGACGGATAAATCCGATATAGTTGGAAGCACGACAGCCGCCGCCGGTCTGAGACATAATGATGGCAACTTTGTTCAGGTCGTATTTGCCTGACAGAAGAGCCTGCATGATTTGTCCTACCACCATCAGAGAAGGATAGCAGGCATCATTGTTGACATATTTCAGACCTACATCGACCGCTTCTTTGTTATCGTTGGGCAGTACTTCCAGATTATAACCGCTGGCAATAAAGGCCGGCTGGAGAATCCGGAAATGAATCGGTGACATCTGTGGGCACAGGATTGTGTAATTCTTCCGCATGTCTTCGGTGAAAGAAACCTTATCAATGGATGACGGATGTATCTGGCGTTTTTTGTTCTGTTTTTCTCTGGTACGGATCGCTGCGATCAGCGAACGCACACGGATACGGGCAGCTCCCAGATTATTTACTTCATCAATTTTCAAACAGGTGTAAATCTTACCGCTGTCAGCAAGAATTTCCTGTACCTGATCAGTAGTTACGGCGTCAAGTCCGCATCCGAAGGAATTCAGCTGAATCAGATCCAGATCATCTCGCTCTTTCACAAAGTTGGCTGCTGCATACAACCGGGTATGATACATCCACTGGTCATTGACCCGCAGCGGACGTTCCAGCGGTGCCAGGTGAGATACGGCATCCTCTGTCAGTACAGCAATTCCATAGGAATTAATCATTTCCGGAATGCCGTGATGAATTTCCGGATCGATGTGATAAGGACGTCCTGCAAGAACAATACCACGTTTTCCTGTCTTCTCCAGATACTCCAGAGTTTCTTCTCCTTTGCGGCGAATGTCATTTCTCATGTGTTCCAGTTCTTTCCATGCAGCATGGGCTGCAGCGGTAACCTCTGCTTTTGGAATATCTGCAAATTCTTCTACCAGACGTTCGGTAATAGTTGTCTCGTTGGTCAGAGCCAGGAAAGGATTTTTGAACACGATGGATGGATCGTTGAGTTCGTCTACATTATTTTTAATATTCTCCGCATAAGAGGTAACAATCGGACAGTTGTAGTGGTTGACGGCATCCGCAAATTCATTCCTCTCGTAAGGAATACAGGGGTAGAAAATAAATTTCACACCCTGACGGATCAGCCAGGTCACATGCCCGTGTGCCAGTTTTGCCGGATAACATTCAGACTCGCTGGGAATGGATTCAATTCCCAGCTCGTAAATCTTCCGGTTGGAAGTGGGGGAGAGCACTACCTGATATTTCAGTTCTGTAAAGAAACGGAACCAGAACGGATAGTTCTCAAACATATTCAGGACACGGGGGATACCTACCTTGCCGCGGACTGCCTGATCGGCTTCCAGCGGAGTGTAGCCGAAAATCTTTTTGTATTTGTAATCAAAAAGGTTCGGAATGTTTTCTTTATTTTTCTGTTTTCCGATACCACGTTCACAGCGGTTTCCACTGATGTACTGACGTCCGCCGGAAAAACGGTTGATGGTCAGTCGGCAGGCATTGGTACAGCCTTTGCAGTTTGCCATACTGGTTGTATACTTCAGAGCGTTGATTTTTTCAATCGGAAGCATGGAAGTTTCTTTTCCGTCTTCATAACGTTCTCTGGCAATCAAAGCGGCACCAAAAGCTCCCATGATACCGGCAATATCCGGACGGATCGCATGACAGTTGGCGATTTTCTCGAAAGCCCGAAGAACCGCATCATTATAGAAAGTACCACCCTGAACAACAATCTGTTTACCGAGCTCGGAAGCATCAGAAACCTTGATAACTTTATACAGGGCATTTTTGATGACGGAATAGGCAAGGCCGGCAGAAATGTCTGCTACAGAGGCGCCTTCCTTCTGTGCCTGTTTTACCTTGGAATTCATAAATACGGTACATCTGGTTCCCAGATCGATGGGATTTTCTGCAAATAATGCAGCCTTTGCAAAATCCTGTACACTATAGTTCAAGGATTTGGCGAAGGTCTCGATAAATGAACCGCATCCTGAAGAACAGGCTTCATTTAACTGAACACTGTCTACGGTGTGATCTTTGATTTTAATGCATTTCATATCCTGACCGCCGATGTCCAGAATACAATCCACATCCGGATCAAAAAATGCAGCGGCATAATAGTGAGATACGGTTTCTACTTCCCCTTCATCCAGCAGAAGTGCAGCTTTAATCAGTGCTTCTCCATATCCGGTAGAGCAGGAATATGCAATTCTTGCAGTCTCAGGAAGCTGGCTGTAAATATCCTGAATAGCCCGGATGGTTGTAGCCAGCGGGCTGCCGTTATTATTACTGTAAAAAGAATACAAAAGAGAACCGTCTTCACCTACAAGTGCAGCTTTTGTTGTGGTGGATCCGGCATCGATACCGAGGAAGCAGTTGCCTTCATAGGTTTCCAGGTCTGCAGTGGCCACATTGTACTGGCTTTGCCTTTGATTGAAAGTATCATAATCTTCCTGGGAAGCAAACAGAGGTTCCATACGGGCTACTTCAAAGTCCAGCTTCACGGAGTCGGTCAGCCGATTTTTCATCTCTGTCATAGAAACGGACACATCTTCTTTTGCATTCAGTGCAGAACCGATAGCGGCAAAAAGATGAGAGTTTTCCGGTACAATGGTGTGCTCTTCGTCCAGTTTGAGTGTCCGGATAAATGCCTGTTTCAGCTCCGAAAGGAAATGGAGAGGACCTCCAAGAAAGGCAATATGTCCCCGGATCGGTTTTCCGCAGGCCAGACCGCTGATGGTCTGATTGACAACCGCCTGGAAAATGGAAGCAGAAAGATCTTCTTTTGTTGCTCCCTCGTTGATCAGGGGCTGGATATCTGATTTCGCAAAGACACCACAGCGGGCAGCTATGGGGTACAGCGCTTTATAGTTTTTTGCATATTCATTCAGTCCGGATGCGTCTGTCTGGAGCAGAGAAGCCATCTGGTCAATGAAAGAGCCAGTACCTCCTGCACAGATACCATTCATACGCTGTTCAATATTTCCGCCTTCAAAATAAATGATTTTTGCATCTTCCCCGCCCAGTTCGATGGCAACATCAGTCTTTGGAGCAAGAGCCTGAAGAGAAGAGGAAACGGCAATAACCTCCTGTACGAAAGGTACTTCCAGATGGTTGGCCAGGGCAAGCCCGCCGGAACCCGTAATCACCGGACGCACCGTAATTTCTCCAAGCTCCGCTTCGGCTTTGCCGAGAAGAGCAGCGAGAGTTTCCTGGATATTGGCATAGTGGCGTTCGTAGTCAGCAAAAAGAAGTTCCTGCTGATCGTTGAGCACAGCAATTTTGACCGTGGTAGAACCAATATCAATACCTAATGAATAGTTACAGTTCGTTTGATTTGCAGCAGTAATAACTGCCACCTCCTTTTCTTTATATCACGGCAATAAATCTGCCGGAAACTACATTTAATAAGTAGATATGAGTGAAAACCCAATTCAGAACGATTATACGACAAATAGTGACAGATGGCAATGATGAAAAAATAGATTATTTTGAAAAAAGAATAAAAATAATTATGAATTTTATTGAAAAAGGAGGGAGAAGACGATATACTTATGCATACGCTTTGCCATGAATGGATAGATTTACGGGAAAGCTGAATTTTGAAAAGGACAGGTGTTTTTATGTATAGAATAATTGCCAGAGACGGTAATGCAAAGAGGGCAGAACTGCAGACTGTCCATGGAACTATTCAGACGCCGGTGTTTATGAACGTGGGGACAGCTGCGGCGATTAAGGGAGCAGTGGCAACGACAGATTTGTATGAGATCGGTACTCAGGTAGAGCTGTCTAATACCTATCATCTTCATGTTCGTCCGGGCGATAAACTGATTAAAGAGCTTGGTGGACTTCATAAGTTTATGAACTGGGACAGACCGATTCTGACCGATTCCGGCGGTTTTCAGGTGTTTTCCCTGGCAGGTCTGAGGAAAATCAAGGAAGAGGGAGTGTATTTCAATTCTCATATTGATGGCAGAAAAATCTTTATGGGACCGGAAGAAAGTATGCAGATTCAGTCAAATCTTGCGTCTACGATAGCCATGGCTTTCGATGAATGTCCCTCCAGTGTGGCGGAGAGAAGTTATGTGCAGCAGTCGGTAGAGAGAACCACCCGGTGGCTGGCCAGATGTAAGACTGAGATGGCAAGGCTGAACAGTCTGGAAGATACAATCAATAAAAATCAGCTGCTTTTTGGTATCAATCAGGGTGCGATTTTTGATGATATCCGCATTGACCATGCGAAAGCTATCAGTGAAATGGATTTGGACGGTTACGCAGTGGGCGGCCTGGCAGTGGGTGAGACCCATGAGGAAATGTATCATATTCTGGATGCCGTGGTTCCTTATCTGCCGCTGGAAAAACCCACGTATCTGATGGGAGTGGGTACACCGGCCAATATTCTGGAGGCTGTAGACCGGGGAATTGATTTCTTTGACTGCGTTTATCCCAGTCGAAATGGTCGTCACGGTCACGTGTACACCAATCAGGGAAAGCTGAATCTGTTTAATGCCAAATACGAAAAAGACCAGCGCCCCATTGAAGAAGGCTGTCAGTGCCCTGCCTGCCGCCATTACAGCAGAGCTTATATCCGCCATCTGTTGAAAGCAAAAGAAATGCTGGGCATGCGGCTTTGTGTACTTCATAACCTTTATTTCTACAACACGATGATGACAGAGATTCGTGAAGCAATCGAGCAGGGCCGGTATCAGGAGTACAAACGGAAAAAACTGGATGGATTCCTGGAGAATGATAAAAAAATATAAAAAGAACTTGCAGTAGGCATGTTTTTTGTATATTATAATACTAGTGCCCTGAACAGGGGAAATAGAATTGCAGGAGGATGAAAGAATGTCAGTAGTAATGACAGCAGCAGAGGGTGCAGGTGCAGCAGGAATGCTCAGCATGATTGTCTGGATGGTTCTGCTGTTTGGTTTAATGTATTTCCTGATGATCCGTCCGCAGAAGAAAGAGCAGAAGAGAGTGGCTGCTATGCTTGCGGATATGGAAGTGGGAGATGCTGTAGTGACCACAGGTGGATTTTATGGAGTTATCATTGATATTACCGATGATGATGTTATTGTAGAATTTGGTAATAACAAAAACTGTAGAATTCCTATGAGAAAAGCAGCAATTGCTGAAGTGGAAAAAGCAGCGGATGGTAATGCTTAAAATGAAAAGAGCTGTCGCATGAACATGCGGCAGCTTTTGTCGTTCTTTTGGAAGAGGACGGAAACTTCCAAAAGATAACATCAATATGCTAAAGTAACAGAGCATTTTAGTAATTATTTCCTTGAAAAAGTGCGAGAAATAGATTATTATATTGTTTAAACACGTTATGAGAGAGGATGAGAAGTATGAATTACAATATTGCTTTGATTCATGGGGACGGTATCGGTCCTGAGATTGTGACAGAAGCAAAGAAAGTTCTTGATAAAGTATGTGATGTCTACGGACATAGTTTTACTTATAAAAATGTGCTGCTTGGCGGTGCTTCTATTGATGTACATGGTATTCCGCTGACACAGGAAGCTGTCGATACGGCAAAATCATGTGATGCCGTTCTGATGGGTTCTATAGGGGGAGATGCAAAGACTTCACCCTGGTACAAGCTGGAGCCTTCTAAGAGACCGGAAGCCGGACTTCTGGCGATCCGCAAAGCACTGAATCTGTTTGCCAACCTGCGTCCGGCCTATCTGTATGATGAACTGAAAGAGGCCTGCCCTCTGAAAGAAGACAGGATCGGGGACGGTTTTGATATGATCATTGTCCGCGAGCTGACCGGCGGTCTGTATTTTGGAGAGAGAAAGACAGAAGAAGTGGATGGCGTGATGACTGCGGTGGATACTCTTTCCTATAATGAAAATGAGATCCGCAGAATCGCAGTGAAAGCATTTGAAATAGCAGGGAAAAGGAAAAAGAAAGTAACAAGTGTTGACAAGGCCAATGTGCTGGATTCTTCCCGCCTCTGGAGAAAAGTGGTAGAAGAGGTGGCAAAGGACTATCCGGATATTACACTGGAACATATGCTGGTAGATAACTGTGCGATGCAGCTGGTTCACAACCCGGGTCAGTTTGATGTGATTCTGACTGAAAATATGTTTGGCGATATTCTTTCTGATGAAGCAAGTATGGTAACCGGTTCCATCGGTATGCTGTCTTCTGCCAGTCTGAATGAGACCAGTTTTGGTCTATATGAACCAAGTCATGGTTCCGCTCCGGACATTGCAGGAAAAGGAATTGCCAACCCGATCGCAACGATTCTCTCGGCAGCTATGATGCTGAGATTTTCTCTGAACCTGGATAAAGAGGCTGATGCTGTGGAAGCAGCTGTTCAGGAAGTACTGAAAGAAGGTTACCGCACCGGTGATATTATGTCTGAGGGATGTAAGAAAGTCGGAACTGTTGAGATGGGTGATCTGATCGCAGATAAGATAAAGTAACATTTATGAAAGGATGAAATTATTATGAAAAGTGACGCAGTAAAAACAGGTATGCAGCAGGCGCCTCATCGTTCCCTGTTCAATGCACTGGGCATGACAAAGGAAGAACTGGAACGTCCGCTGGTAGGTATTGTCAGTTCCTACAATGAAATCGTACCGGGTCATATGAATCTGGATAAAATTGTAAATGCAGTAAAACAGGGTGTTGCCATGGCTGGCGGTACGCCGGTAGTATTTCCTGCAATTGCCGTATGTGATGGAATTGCCATGGGTCATATCGGTATGAAGTACTCTCTGGTAACCCGTGACCTGATTGCTGACTCTACAGAGGCGATGGCGATCGCTCATCAGTTTGATGCTCTGGTTATGGTGCCGAACTGTGATAAAAATGTTCCTGGACTTCTGATGGCAGCAGCCAGACTGAACGTTCCTACCGTATTTGTCAGCGGCGGTCCTATGCTGGCAGGTCATGTACGCGGACAGAAGAGAAGTCTTTCCAGTATGTTCGAGGCAGTAGGCTCTTATGCTGCAGGTACCATGACAGAAAATGATGTAGAAGAATTTGAAAATAAAGTATGCCCCACTTGTGGTTCTTGTTCCGGTATGTATACCGCCAACAGTATGAACTGTCTGACTGAGGTTCTCGGTATGGGTCTTGGCGGCAACGGAACGATTCCGGCAGTATATTCCGAACGTATCAAACTGGCAAAACATGCCGGTATGCAGGTTATGGAAATGTACAGAAGAAATATCCGTCCGCTGGATATTATGACAAAAGATGCGATTTTGAATGCGCTGACAGTAGATATGGCACTGGGATGTTCTACCAACAGTATGCTTCATCTGCCGGCAATCGCACATGAGATCGGATTTGATTTTGATATTACCTTTGCTAATGAAATCAGCGAAAAGACACCGAACCTGTGTCATCTGGCACCTGCAGGTCCTACTTACATGGAAGACTTGAATGAAGCAGGCGGTGTTTACGCTGTTATGAATGAACTGTCCAAAAAGAATCTGCTGAATCTGGACTGCATGACAGTAACAGGAAAAACAGTAGGAGAAAATATTGCAAATTGTGTTAACCGGAACCCGGAAGTTATCCGTCCGATTGACAATCCATACAGCCAGACCGGCGGTCTTGCGGTTCTTACCGGCAACCTTGCTCCGGATGGAAGTGTTGTAAAACGAAGTGCTGTTGTTCCGGAAATGATGGTTCACGAAGGTCCTGCCCGTGTATTTGAATGTGAAGAAGATGCCATTGCAGCCATCAAAGGCGGTAAAATTGTTGCCGGTGATGTGGTTGTGATCCGTTATGAAGGACCGAAAGGTGGCCCGGGTATGCGTGAGATGCTGAATCCTACTTCTGCAATTGCAGGAATGGGTCTTGGTTCCTCTGTTGCCCTGATCACAGACGGACGTTTCTCCGGTGCATCCAGAGGAGCTTCCATCGGCCATGTATCTCCGGAAGCAGCGGTGGGCGGCCCGATTGCTCTGGTAGAAGAGGGAGATATGATTCGGATCAATATTCCGGAGACAAAACTGGAACTTCTGGTATCAGATGAAGTTCTGGCTGAGAGAAAATCAAACTGGAAACCGCGTCAGCCGAAAGTTACAACAGGATATCTTGCCCGTTATGCATCCATGGTTACCAGTGGAAATCGCGGTGCAATTCTTGAAATACCAAAGAACTAATGAGGAGGAAAATGTGATGCAATTAACAGGTGCAGAGATTGTAATTGAATGCCTGAAAGAACAGGGCGTAGATACTGTATTTGGATACCCGGGAGGAACTATTCTGAATATTTATGATGAATTATATAAACACAGTGATGAGATTCATCATGTTCTTACATCCCATGAGCAGGGTGCATCCCATGCGGCAGACGGGTATGCCCGTGCAACCGGAAAAGTAGGCGTATGTCTGGCAACTTCCGGTCCCGGAGCGACCAATCTTGTTACCGGTATCGCCACCGCATACATGGATTCCATTCCAGTGGTAGCGATCACAGCAAACGTAGGAACCAGCCTTCTGGGAAAGGACAGTTTTCAGGAGATCGATATTGCAGGTGTTGTAATGCCGATTACCAAACACAGCATGATTGTAAAAGATGTGACAAAGCTGGCAGATACGATCCGCCGTGCATTTACGATTGCCAGATCCGGAAGACCGGGACCGGTTCTGGTGGATATTACCAAAGACGTGACAGCACTGAAAACAGAATATACGTATAAAGAGCCGGATGAAGTACTGCCATATATTTCTGAAATGAGAGATTGCGATCTGGAGCAGGCCGTACAGCTGATTAATGAGGCATCAAAACCATTTATCTTCGTAGGCGGCGGAGCAGTTATTTCCGGAGCACATGAAGAACTGACAAAATTTGCCCATACAATCAATGCACCGGTTACGGATACTCTGATGGGAAAAGGTGCATTTTCCGGAGAAGATGAACTCTACACCGGTATGCTGGGTATGCATGGAACCAAAACTTCCAATCTGGGTGTGACCAAATGTGACCTTCTGATTACTGTTGGAGCAAGATTTTCTGACCGTGTAACCGGCAATGCATCCAAATTTGCAAAGAATGCAAAAATCATCCAGATTGACGTGGATGCTGCAGAAATCAACAAGAATGTACGGGTAGACTGCAGTATTATTGGTGATGTAAAAGAAGTATTAACAGAACTGAATAAAATGATTCATCCGAAGAATCATGATGCATGGGTTGCAGAAATCGAAGAGATGAAAGAAAAATATCCGCTCCGTTATAATCCGGACGGACTGACCGGCCCTTACGTTATTGAGGAACTGTATCGTGTGACAAAGGGTGATGCCATCGTTGTTACTGATGTAGGACAGCATCAGATGTGGGCAGCACAGTACTATAAATTTAAGAATCCGCGTACATTGCTTACATCAGGCGGACTTGGAACCATGGGATACGGCCTTGGTGCCGCAATCGGCGCCAAAATGGGACGCCCGGAAAAAATCGTAGTCAATGTAGCCGGCGACGGATGTTTCCGTATGAACATGAACGAAGTGGCTACAGCTGCGAGAAATAATCTCCCGTTGATCGAGATTGTCATTAACAATCATGTACTGGGTATGGTGCGCCAGTGGCAGACACTGTTCTATGGCCATCGTTATTCCAACACCATGCTGGAAGATAAGGTTGACTTTGTCAAATTTGCTGAGTCCATGGGAGCTGTGGGCATCCGTGTCACAAAGAAAGAGGAAGTAGGTCCGGCTATCGAAAAAGCGATTGCCCTGAATACCACAGTTGTCATTGACTGCCAGATTGACTGCGATGATAAAGTATTCCCGATGGTACCGGCTGGTGCTCCGATCGCAGATGTATTCGATGAAGACGACCTGAAGAAGAAAAAATGATATTGACAAAAATTTATCACAAGTGTATAGTAAGCGTTATACTATTATAGTAAAGCGTTAGAGTGATAGTAAGTGAGTATGACTCCCCATTCTTTCGGATGGGGAGTTCACACGTAGAAGAGTTGTAATCATCTATCCAGAAAAGGGAGGACAAAATTGTGAGCAGAGTATATAATTTTTCGGCAGGACCGGCTGTATTGCCGGAGGAAGTGCTTCGTGAAGCACAGGCAGAGATGTTGGACTATAAAGGAACCGGAATGTCTGTAATGGAGATGAGTCACCGTTCTAAGGCATTTGATGAGATCATTCAGGAAGCAGAGCAGGATCTGAGAGATCTGATGCATATTCCGGATAACTATAAGGTACTGTTTTTGCAGGGAGGTGCTTCTCTGCAGTTTGCCATGATTCCTATGAACCTGATGAAAAATAAGGTTGCAGACTATATTGTAACAGGACAGTGGGCAAAGAAAGCCTATCAGGAAGCACAGAAGTATGGAAAAGCTAACAAAATTGCTTCCTCTGAAGATAAAACATTTTCTTATATTCCTGACTGTTCTGATCTTCCGATCAGTGAAGATGCAGATTATGTGTATATCTGTGAAAATAATACGATTTATGGAACCAAGTTTAAAACACTTCCAAATACCAAAGGAAAAGATCTGGTATCGGATGTATCTTCCTGTTTCCTGTCTGAACCTGTGGATGTGAGCAAATATGCGATTATCTATGGCGGTGTTCAGAAGAATATCGGACCGGCTGGTATGGTCATTGCCATTGTAAGAGAAGACCTGATCACAGATGATGTGCTTCCGGGCACGCCGACCATGATGAAATACAAAACACATGCGGATGCCAATTCCCTGTATAATACGCCCAACTGCTACTGCATCTATATGTGCGGAAAAGTGTTTAAATGGCTGAAAAAACAGGGTGGTCTGGAAGCAATGAAAGCCCATAACGAAAAGAAAGCAAAGATTCTTTACGATTATCTGGATGAAAGCAAAATGTTCCATGGTACCGTAGAAAAAGAATCACGTTCTCTGATGAACGTTCCGTTTGTCACCGGCAATGCAGACCTGGATGCCAAATTTGTAAAAGAAGCAAAAGAGGCTGGATTTGAGAATCTGAAAGGTCATCGTACCGTTGGTGGTATGAGAGCCAGCATTTACAATGCCATGCCGATCGAGGGTGTGGAAGCTCTGGTAGAATTTATGAAGAAATTTGAAAAGGAGAATATGTAACAATGTTTCAGTATAAATGTTTAAATCCGATTTCCAAGGTTGGTCTTGACCGTCTGACCGGCGATTATGTACAGACCGATGAACTGGCACAGGCTGATGCCATTCTGGTGAGAAGTGCAGCTATGCATGACATGGAACTGCCGGAAAATGTAAAAGCAGTGGCAAGAGCCGGTGCCGGAGTTAATAATATCCCTCTTGAAAAATGTGCAGAGCAGGGTGTTGTTGTATTCAATACACCGGGTGCAAATGCTAACGGTGTGAAAGAAATGGTTATTGCCGGAATGCTTCTGGCTTCCCGTGATATCGTGGGCGGTATCGAATGGATTGAACAGCAGAAAGAAAATGAAAATATCGGAAAACTGGCAGAAAAACAGAAAAAACAGTTTGCCGGATGTGAAATCAAAGGAAAGAAACTGGGTGTTATCGGTCTGGGAGCAATCGGAGCTATGGTTGCCAACACAGCGATATATCTGGGAATGGATGTATATGGATACGATCCGTATATTTCTATCGACACGGCATGGAAACTTTCCAGAGAAATCAAACACATCAGCCATGTGGAAGATATTTTCCGTGACTGTGATTATATCACCCTTCATGTACCGCTTCTTGACAGTACCAAAGGCATGATCAGTAAAGAGGCCATTGCCTCTATGAAAGAGGGTGTGGTGCTGCTGAACTTCTCCAGAGATCTTCTGGTTGATGAAACAGCACTTGTAGAAGCCCTGGAAAATGGAAAAGTAAAGAAATATGTAACTGATTTTGCCAACCCGATCGTGGCAGGCGCTAAAAATACACTGGTAACTCCTCATCTGGGAGCTTCCACTGAGGAATCAGAAGATAACTGTGCCATGATGGCTGTAAAAGAAATCCGTGATTATCTGGAAAATGGTAATATTCACAATTCTGTAAATTACCCGAACTGTGATATGGGACAGTGCATGGCAGTTGGCCGTATTGCCATCAACCATCGCAATGTTGTCAACATGATCAGTCAGTTCTCCGGAGTTCTCGGCGGAGCAGGCATGAACATTTCAGATATGACCAATAAGAGTAAAGGCAATTACGCATATACCCTGATCGATCTTGAGACACCTGCAACAGAGGATATTATTAAAAAACTGGAAGCCATCGATGGAGTGCTGAAAGTCAGAGTTGTAAAATAACATACTTTTTTGTTAATCTGGAAGGGGACGGAAACTTCATATCATTTTTTCAGAAGCAGGCCGTTCCTCCTCAGCTAGCCGCTAACTGCGACTAAATTGACGCTCAGGAAAGCCTTCGCGCCAAAGTCTCCGTAAGCGTCGGATCTTCGGACTCACTTTTCCCAATGCTTCTGAAAAATACCATAGATTCTCCGTCCCCTTTCAAAAAATTACAAAAAAGTATACTTTTTTGTTAGATTCCCTGGTCTTTGCGGGCCGGGGTTCTTTCGTGTGAGGAAGAATGTGATATGTATAGAAAATGGAAAAAATTGATGAAAAGAAGAAGGCTGTTCAGGTCTGTTTATTACAATAGGAAAAAGTTCAGGCCGGCAGTGAAGGCACTTAAAAAATTATTCAGAAAAGGCAGGAAGTTGAGATTATGGCAATGATAAAACCATTTCGTGCAGTTCGGCCAAGGGCTGATCTGGCATCTCAGATTGCAGCATTACCTTATGATGTTTACAGTACAGAAGAAGCAAGAAAAGTGACGGAAAATAATCCGTTGTCTTTTCTTAGAATTGACAGAGCAGAGACACAGCTGCCGGTGGGAACAGACATTTATTCATCGACGGTCTATCAGTGTGCCCATGATACACTGTACCGAATGATCGAAGAGGGAGATTTTGTGCAGGAGGAGACTCCCTGTTTCTATATTTATGAGCTGACTATGAACGGAAGAGTGCAGACAGGAATCGGTGCCTGTGCTTCTGTGCGTGAATATGAACAGCAGATTGTAAGAAAACATGAAAATACCCGGAAGGATAAAGAAGATGACAGAACCCGCCATGTAGATACTTGCCAGGCTCAGACAGGGCCGATTTTTCTTGCCTATCCATATAAAGAGGATATTGCCCGGCTGCAGGAACAGGAAAAGCAGAAAGAGCCGGTTTATGATTTTACTGCTGATGACGGCATTCGTCATCGTCTGTGGGTAATCAGCGACAGTCAGGGGATGGAACAGCTGGAAGAATTATTCCGTCAGGTTCCGGTACTTTATATTGCGGACGGTCATCATCGTGCAGCTTCTGCAGCCCGGGTCGCCGCCATGCGGAGAAATTCATCGGAAGAGTGCCTGAAAAATCAGGAGGGTAAGCCGGAATATGAATATTTCCTGTCCGTGATATTTGCAGACAGGGATCTTCTTGTGATGGACTATAACCGCTGGGTAAAAGATCTGAATGGTATGACGGAACAGGAATTTTTGGAAAAATTGGGAACAATTTTCAGTATAACTCCGCTGGAGAAACAGGAGCATCCCGAAAAGAAATTACAGTTTACCATGTATCTTAACCATCAGTGGTATCTGCTGGAAGAAAAAAATCATCCGAACAGACCGGATCCGGTAGCAAATCTGGATGTATCAGTGCTCCAGGATCTGGTATTACATCCGATATTGGGAATCGGTGATCCGAGAACTGATAAAAGAATATCTTTTATCGGTGGAATCCGCGGCTTAGGTGAATTGGAAAATCTTGTAAATCAGGAAGGCGGCGTGGCATTTGCCATGTACCCGACGGCTATGAGCGAGCTTTTTGCAGTGGCAGATGAACATCGGCTGATGCCTCCTAAATCAACCTGGTTTGAACCTAAATTGAGAAGCGGAATTCTGATACATAGAATTTGAACTGAGGGACGTTCCTTTTGTCATGAGGAGTGCCTTTTGTCACGGACATTAGGGCACTCCTTGTGGCAAAAGAAACGTCCCTATTGTAATATTGGCAAAATAATGTTAAAATTCTATATAAGAAATGATTTTTCGGTACAAAAGATTGAATAGGCAGGAGGTATTAGGAAGATGTCAGATAAATTATATGATTTAATGGACTGGCCAGAGATTGAAGCGGTAGTGTATTCGGAGGAGGGTTCTCCCAAGGACATCCTTGGTCCGAGAGTGACGGAGAACGGTGTGTTGATCCAGTGTTATTTCCCGGATAAACAGAAGGTAAGCGTGAAAACACCGGCGGACGGGAATGTTTATCCGATGACAATGGAAGATGATGCAGGTTTTTTTGCCTGTCTTCTGGAGACAAATGAGATTCCCGAATACGTATTTGTGGTGGAAGAGGAGGATGGTGTATCCGAAGTTTATGATCCCTATGCGTTTCCTTCACAGATTTCGCTGGAAGAAGAGCAGAAGTTTACGAATGGAATCTGCTATGATATTTATGAGAAACTTGGCGCTCATCCCATGAAACTGAATGGTGTGGATGGAGTTTATTTTGCTGTATGGGCACCGAATGCCATGCGTGTCAGTGTGGTAGGTGACTTTAACCAGTGGGACGGAAGAATGTATCCCATGCAGAAGATGCCGGTTTCCGGAATTTTTGAATTGTTTATTCCACAGGTACCGGTGGGTGCCATTTACAAGTATGAATTGAAACTGAAAGACGGATTGACATATCTGAAAGCAGACCCCTACGGCAATGCTGCTGAACTTCGTCCGGCCAATGCTTCTATCGTTGCAGACCTGACAACATTCCGTTGGCGTGACGGTGCATGGATGAAGGGAAGAAAGAAAACTCAGTCAGAAAATTCACCGATTATGGTGTATGAGATGCATCTGGGATCCTGGAAGAAACCGGATGATGGACGGGAATTCTATAATTATAGAGAGATTGCCCCACTTTTGATTGAATATATTCAGGAAATGGGATATACCCATGTAGAACTGATGCCGATTATGGAACATCCGTTTGATGCATCCTGGGGTTATCAGGTAACCGGTTATTACGCTCCCACCAGCCGCTACGGTTCTCCGGAAGATTTTATGTATTTTGTTGATGCTTTGCATCGGGCAGGAATCGGTGTGATTCTTGACTGGGTACCGGCACATTTTCCGCGTGATACTTTTGGACTTGCAACCTTTGACGGCACGTGCCTTTATGAACATTTTGACCCCCGGCAGGGTGCCCATCCGCATTGGGGAACCTTGATCTACAATTATGGAAGACCACAGGTTAAGAATTTCCTGATTGCAAATGCACTGTTCTGGGCAGACAAGTTCCATGCAGATGGAATTCGTTTTGACGCGGTAGCTTCCATGCTGTACCTGGATTATGGTAAAAATGACGGTGAGTGGGTAGCCAATATGTATGGCGGCAACGAGAACCTGGATGCTGTTGAATTCCTGAAACACTTGAATTCTATCTTCAAGAAAAAATATCCGGATGCCATGCTGATCGCAGAAGAATCTACTGCATGGCCGCAGGTAACCGGCAGTGTAGAAGATGACGGGCTTGGATTTGATTTCAAATGGAATATGGGCTGGATGAATGATTTCATCGGTTATATGAGTAATGATCCATTGTTCCGCGGAAGCCATCACAATGAGCTGACTTTCAGTATGATTTACGCATACAGTGAGAAATTTATGCTTAGCCTTTCCCATGATGAGGTAGTGCATGGCAAAGCTTCTCTGATCGGAAAAATGCCGGGAACGGAAGAAAAGAAATATTCCAATCTCCGTGCCGCTATGGGATTCTTTATGACTCATCCGGGCAAGAAACTGCTGTTTATGGGACAGGAATTTGCTCAGGTACATGAATGGGCAGAAAATAAATCTCTGGACTGGCAGGATCTGGAAGAAAAACCGCATCAGCAGATGAAAGAGTTTATGAAAAATCTGATTGCTTTATATCGGCAATCACCTGCCCTGTATCAGCTGGATCATGATCCGGAAGGATTCCAGTGGATTAACTGCGTAGACTGGGAAAAGAGCATGGTTTCCTTTATGAGAAAGACAGATAAGCCGGAAGATACGCTGGTAGTAATCTGTAATTTCTCTGATGTGGAATATGACAATCATCAGATCGGTGTTCCTTATCCGGGCAAATACAAGGAAATTTTGAACAGTGATGCAGCAGTTTACGGTGGAAGCGGAATTACCAATCCAAGAATTAAGATAGCTAAAAAAGAAGAAGCAGACGATCGTCCGTATTCTGTGAAAGTAAAAGTGGCACCTCTCAGTGTGTCTATTTTCAGCTATATAAAAGCAGAGGAAAAAGCAGCAGATAATAAGACAGCCAAAAGCCGTAAGAAACCCGCTGCAAAGAAAAACGAAGGCCTGAAAAAACAGATTCAGGATAAAATGATCCAGGCAGAGGAAACTGTGAAAAAAACCGTGAGAAAACCCAGAAAAACAAAGGTTAAGGAGGACGCTGCGAAAGCATGACGGATGTTGTAAAAAACATTACGGATTTGATGAATTATTCTCCCAAAGAGGGATTTGTAAATTTTATTGTACAGGTGATTCTGGCGCTGCTGATTTATATCATCGGCAGCCGCCTTATCAGTTGGTTCTGTAAGTTTTTGAAGCGTCATCTGTTCCGGTTTGGTACAGATGATGCCGCAAAAAGTTTTCTGCTTTCCTTCATCAAAATCAGCTTACAGGCTATTCTGATTTTGAGCATTGCCGGGAAGTTCGGTATTGACAAAACCTCAATTGCAGCTGTAGTGGGATCTGCAGGTGTGGCTGTCAGCCTTTCGCTTCAGGGTGGATTGTCCAATTTTATCGGCGGTCTGCTGCTGATGTTTCTTCGTCCTTTTTCGGTAGGGGATTATATTATTGAAAATGGAGAGAAAAATGAAGGTACTGTTGAGAAAATTGAGTTGTATTATACCACTCTTCTGACAATCGACAGCCGTAGAATCTTGATTCCCAATTCCACGCTGACAACAAACAGTATTATGAACTTCACAGCCCTTGATAAACGAAGGCTGGAAGTGAAGGTGGGTATCTCTTATGATTCCGATTTGCTGAAAGCAAAAGAAATTCTGAGGGAACTGATTGAACAGGATCCAGAGCTTATGGATAAGGAAGAAGTTCAGATCTTTGTGGCTGAACTGGGTGACAGTGCTGTGGTACTGGGGCTTCGTTCCTGGGTGAAAACGTCAGAATACTGGAATACCAAATGGCGGATGAATGAGAACATTAAACTTGAATTTGATCGAAGAGGGATTCATATTCCGTATCCGCAGATGGATGTTCATGTGATTTCAAAAGATTGATATAATTGTAAGGAAAATGAAATTGAATTCTTAATGAAAAAGTATATAATGAAAGTCAGAAATGGAAAGGGCATTTCTGACTTTTATTTCTGCGAGCAACGAGCCAGGCGGACATGCTTGCATCGGAGTATTTGACTATGGGGAGATAAGGGGAACAAAAGAAAATGGCGAAGAAAAAAGCAAAAGAGAAAAAGGGAAAAAAGTCATTCTGGAGAAAGGCAATCGGTGTTGCTGTCATATTGATTTTTCTGCTGCTGGCAGCGTCAGCTTATATCTGGCGGGCAGGTTATTTTGCAAATCATTTTTATCGGGATACATGGATTAACGGGATTGACTGCAGTTATATGACGAAGACTGAGGTGAAGCAGCTTCTTCAGGATAAGGTCAGTCAGTACAGCCTGAAAATCACTGCAAAAGACGGCAGTGTATATGAAGTAACAGGTCCGCAGTTCCATTTGCAGTATGTGGATGATCATGAAGTGGATCGGCTGATGCGGGATCAGGAGCCTTTGAAGTGGCTGATAAAAGCATTTGCAGGTGGAAAGTATCAGGTGTCGGCCAATACTGTGTATCAGGAGGATTCTGTAGAACCGATTTTAAAAAGTCTGCCTTTTATGCAGGAGCAGAGCATTGTTTATCCTCAGGATGCTTATATGCAGGAAACAGAGGCAGGATATACCATAGTTCCTGAAGTTGAGGGAAATGCACTGGATGAGCAGAAAGTACTGGAACTGATGAAACAGGCCGTTGTCAATGGGACAGAAGAGATTTCCCTGGTTGAAGAGGAATGCTATCTGAAGCCAGCCGTATATCAGGATAATGAGGAACTGGTGCGAACTGTCAATACACTGAATCAGCTGACAAAAGCAAATCTGACTTATACGGTTTGTGATCAGACATTTACTATCAATGACCAGGTGTTAAAGTCCTGGCTGCTGCAGGATGACCAGGAAAATTACTCTCTGGATCAAAGTAAAATGGAAGAATTTATCAATAACCTGGCAGATCAGCGTGACAGCTATGGCGGAAACAGAAGATTTACTACACATGCCGGAAAAGAAATTACGTTAAAGACCAATAAGTACGGATGGAAGGTAGACCGTGAGGAGTCTCTGAAAGAATTGCAGAATGCCCTCAGCGAAGGGCGTCAGGGTGAGATGGAACTGGTTTATAGCCGGAAAGCGCAGGGAACCGGTGCAAACGATCTGGGAGATGTTTACGTGGAGATAAGCATTAAAGAACAGACCATGTGGTGCTATCAGAATGGACAGGTTCTTGTGGAAACACCGATCGTTAGCGGAACAGAGACGGTCAGTGACCGGGCAACACCCAGAAATGGATGCTGGACCATTTATCGGAAGGCAACAGAATACACCATGAAGGGTCCTCTGAAAGAGGATGGCCAGCCGGAATATACAGCCTTCGTCCATTACTGGATGCCCTTTAACGGAGGTGTGGGTATCCATGATCTGGCAAGCCGGGGAAATAATTTTGGTGGAAATATTTATCTGACAAATGGATCCCATGGATGCATCAATACTCCGCTGGATGCAGTGAAAAAGATATATGATGCTGTTTCGGTTGGGACACCTGTGATTGTGTATTAAGATGGTATAGAATAGAATAGTTTATTCTGCTGCACAGCAAAAAAACATTGACAAAGTCATTAATTGCATATATAATGATTAATTGTGAGAACACTTGTGTTTTCATAATGCTGAAATAGCTCAGTCGGTAGAGCACTTCACTCGTAATGAAGGGGTCGAGGGTTCAAGTCCCTTTTTCAGCTGAACGATCAAGAGCCAAAGTCCTTTATGCTTGGATTTTGGCTCTTTTTGTTGCATATCCACTCATTTTGTATGTAAAAATAAGTAGATTCAGATATTGCGGCCATGGCATTGACTACTGTTGGATGTGGAAACAAAACCGAAAGTGGTTCTGCAGCACCTCTTAAAGACGGCACAACGATTGGTGATGGCGCTGTTTCATTCTCACTGGAAGTTGTAGACGAAGATGCAAAGTCTGTAAAAGCAACAATCAAGACAGATGCCTCTACAGTTGGTGAAGCTCTTCTTGACCTTGGAATCATCGATGGCGAGGACAGTGAGTATGGTCTTTTTGTTACTACCGTAAACGGAAAGACTTTGGATTACGAAAAAGATGGCAAGTACTGGGCATTCTATATTAATGATGAGTATGCTGCGACAGGTGTTGATGCTACAGAAGTAGCAGAAGGCACTGCTTACAAGTTTGCAGCCGAATAACTATTTACAAAGAATGGACGTCAGATTGGCGTCCATTCTTTAGATAGGGAGGAAATCAAATGAAAAGAGATGCTTTTTCAAACTGCCATCCTGCAGTTATTTTTCTATTTTTTCTTGGTGCCATTGCCATCGGAGTTGTTGTCACTCACCCTGCATATCTGATCGCCGGTTGTGTTGGTGCTGAACTTTATTATCTGCTGCTGGTGGGAAAGGCCGGTATCAGAAACATTGCAGCCCTCCTGCCATTTTTTTCTTTGATCACCTTTATCAATCCGTTTATCAATACAAGAGGACGGCATATCCTGGTTTCTGTGTTCGGAAGAAACTATACGCTGGAAGCACTCTGTTATGGTGCCGCCATTGGTATGATGTTTGTTTTGATGATTCTTTGGTTTCTCTGTTATAGTCTGGTCATGACCAGTGAGAAGTTTACCAGCCTGTTTGGTAACTTGCTTCCTTCTATTTCACTGCTGCTGGTTATGGTGCTGCGTCTGATTCCGGCTCTGTCCAGAAAGGAGAAACAGATTGCAAATGCCAGAGCATTAATCGGAAAATCCCCCAGAGAGTCCGACTCCATCAAAGAGAAAATCAAAAATGGAACAGGAATTTTATCTGCTCTGACGGATCATGCTCTGGAGGGAAGTATCATAACCGGAGATTCTATGAAATCCAGAGGATATGGAACAGGAAAACGGACGAATTTCAATATTTATCATATGACTGCCCATGACTGGATATTGACTGTGCTAATGAGCACACTGCTTTTGGGCGTGGTTTCTTTTGGCGGTACAAAGGTAATGTTTACTCCGGTTCTGAGGATTCCGATGGTTGGCTGCGGATTTTATCTGTATTGTATTTTCTTGCTGCTTCCATCGATTTTGCATATAAAGGAGACGGTGTTATGGCATATCTCGATATCCAGGATCTGAGTTTTACTTATCCGGGGAAAAAAGAAAAAACGTTACATCATATAAATTTACAGATTGAACAGGGAGAGTACGTTCTGCTCTGCGGTGTCAGCGGAAGCGGTAAAACGACTCTGCTTCGTCATTTTAAATCCGTAATGACACCCTATGGGGATTGTTCCGGTATGATTTATCTGGATGGGAAGAATCTTTCTCAGATGGATGCAAAAGAACAGGCGGCCAGGGTGGGTTATGTCATGCAAAATCCTGACGAACAAATTGTGACGGACAAAGTCTGGCATGAGTTGGCTTTTGGTCTGGAAAATCTAGGCTATGATCAGAAAGTTATGCGTATCCGTGTGGCAGAGATGGCCAGCTATTTTGGAATTCAGAAATGGTTTCACAGCGAGGTAAATGAACTGTCAGGCGGACAAAAACAGCTTTTGAATCTGGCTTCCATCATGGCCATGCAGCCGGGACTGTTGATTTTGGACGAGCCTACCAACCAGCTGGATCCTATTGCTGCAGCTGATTTTCTGAATACCATTCGTCAAATTAACCGGGATCTGGGTACAACAATTATTATTACCGAGCATCGGATGGAAGACGTATTTTCAGCAGCAGACCGGGTGGTTGTCATGGATCAGGGGAAAGTGATTGCCAATGACCATCCCGGCATTGTTGGAAAAACTTTATTTGATAAGAAACATGCCTTGTTTTCCGGTTTGCCTGCACCTATGCAGGTGTACTACCAAATGGGCTGCACAGGAGAGAGCCCCATGACGGTACGCGACGGACGTACATGGCTGGAGGATGTACTTCATGGAAAAAAACGTAAAAATGGCATGTCCTTGCAAAAGGAAGAAGAGAATTCTGGTCTGTGGGATCTGGATCTGGTCGGACGTGCCAATCTGAGCAATAAAAAAGAGGTACTTCGAATAAAACATGCCTGGTTTCGTTATGAAAAGGATGGTCCGGATATCATAAAAGATTTGAATTTACATATCCCGGAAGGAATCATATTTGCCATTGTTGGCGGCAACGGAACAGGGAAATCCACAGCACTTAAGATGATTTGCGGTATACATAAAGCTTATCGCGGAAAAATCGAAGTGCTGGGCAAAAATGTAAGAAAATATAAATCCGGAGAATTATTCTCCCATGGGCTTTCCATGATGCCGCAGGATCCGCTATGTCTGTTTGTAAAAAAGACGGTACGGGAGGATTTGCTGGAGATGGTAACGGATGAGTGTGCGATTGAAGCAGTGGTGGATTTTTGATGGTCAGATCATGACTGCCAACACTCCCAAAAAATTCTTTGGATCTAATAGTTTTTACACCACAGTCGGGAATCGTATGAGCAGAAGTGTGTTTGATCAGGCGGTTACCGTTTCTGATGTGATACAAAATCTGAGGGAGTACGGTCTATGAAAAAATCCACGATATTTTCCCTTTTTGTATTTTTTGTGCTGATTCCAGCGACCCTTATTCTGGGTACAAAACTGCCCGGACGTGTGTTTTATTTCATCAGTACTCTGGTGATTGCAGAAATTATGCTTCCTTTATTTGTTTCTATGGAAATGCGGAAACCGGATGCACGGGAGCTTTGTATGAATGTCCGCAAGCAACTATGACGTTGGAATTACTGGATGGGAGGGCGAGTGTGGAAGCCCTGATTCGATAGATCTGATTTGTTATGTTGTGAATGCATAAAAAGATGGAGCATACGGGACTTGAACCCGTGACCTCCACACTGCCAGTGTGGCGCGCTCCCAACTGCGCTAATGCCCCATAAGCAGATTATAACACATTCTGTGAAAAATGCAACAAATAAAAGGGTAACATTTTGTTGTTTGAATCTATGCCGAATCTATTATAAATCTGAAATTATTGATATAGACATCCAAAGAAATTATGATATAATTAGCAAGAAGTGCGAATACTTACAATCAATCTTAATAAGAAAGAAGAAGTAATATAGTATGAAAAGTGAAAAAATGTATCAGATAGCGGAAGAGTATAAGGAATATATTTTATCTCATGAAGAAGAGTGTAAGGCATCCGGTGCAGCGATTAAGGAATACCTGGATCATTCGACTGCTGCGTATAATGGTCTGGTGGTGCATACCCTGCATATTCCGAAGATATTTACTGAGAAAGAAATCGAGTATTTCCGCTGGATCGTCAAAACTACTTATGGTATTGTGACTAAAGTGATACGTGAATATATTGATAATCCCCAGTATCGGGCATATTATCCGTTCTCGAAAGAACTGGAGGAACTGATTCTTGTTCCGAATCTGTATGATTCTCTGCTGCCGGTGGCAAGGTTTGATATCTTTTTTAATGAAGAGGACTGGAGTTTTAAGTTCTGCGAAATCAATACGGACGGAACCAGTGCGATGAATGAGGATTATGTGCTGAATCAGGCACTGGAACATAATGATGTTCATCAGGAGATGCTGAAAAAGTATTCTTTTGATACCTTTGAGCTGTATGACAGTCTGGTAGAGAGTTTCATGAAGCTGTATGACACTTATGAAAAGAAAGTAGAACATCCCTATGTTGTTATTACGGATTTTATGGATCACTGCTGTGTCAATGAATTCAAAGAATTTGCCCGCCGTTTTCAGAAAGCGGGATATGAGACAGAAATCTGCAATATTCGTGATATGACTTACCGTGATGGTGTGCTGTATTCTGCTGCAGGTCATCCCATTGATCTGATTTACCGCAGGGCGGTAACCTGTGATATTATGGCACATTATGATGAGGTTCAGCCTTTCATTCAGGCGGTGAAAGATCAGAATGTCTGTGTGATGGGATCTATCTGTACACAGATTCCTCATAATAAGTGGCTGTTCAAAATGCTGCATGATCAGGCAACGCTGCAGTTCCTTACCGATGAGGAGCAGCAGTTTGTCAAAGACCATATTCCGTATACCAATCTGATGGACAGCCGGTTCTGTAAGATGGAGGATATCCTGGATGATAAAGACCGGTGGATCATCAAGCCTTTGGATTCTTATGCATCCAGGGGTGTATTTGCCGGAATTGATTATAATGATGCTGACTGGGAAGACATTATTCACAGACACTGGAATAAAAACTATATCTATCAGGAGTATTATCATCCGTATCGTACGGACAATATCTGTTTCCGTGATGCACATCCGGAGTTTCATCCTTATACGAATATGTCCGGTCTGTATGTATATAATGGTGAGTTTGCCGGTATTTATTCCCGTTTATCCACCGGCGGAATCATATCCTCCCAGTATAATGAACGGGCGGTAGCGACTCTTGTATTAAAGGAAGAGAATGCATGAAAACATTAGTAATAGCTGAAAAACCTTCCGTGGGAAGAGACATTGCAAGAGTATTGAATTGTTCCAAAAAGACCAATGGTTTTATGGAAGGCAATGAGTATGTGGTGACCTGGGGGATGGGGCATCTGGTAACGCTGAAAGACCCGGAAAGTTATGATGACAGATATAAAGAATGGAAAATGGAAGATCTGCCCATAATGCCGGAACATCTGGAAATCGAAGTAATCCGGCAGACCGGCGGTCAGTTCCGCACTGTAAAATCATTGATTCATAGAAATGATGTAAAAGATATCGTGATTGCCACCGATGCCGGGAGAGAGGGCGAGCTGGTGGCACGCTGGATTTTGAAAAAAGCAGGAAATAAAAAACCCTGCCGCAGGCTCTGGATTTCCTCTGTGACGGATAAAGCAATTCGCGAAGGATTTGCTCATCTGAAAAATGCCAGAGAATATGACCATCTGTATCATGCGGCTGTGTCCCGGGCGGAGGCAGACTGGCTGGTGGGAATCAATGCCACCCGTGCTCTTACCTGCAAATACAATGCCCAGCTTTCCTGTGGCCGTGTGCAGACCCCCACGCTGGCAATGATTGCAGCCAGAGAAGAAGAAATCAGGAAATTTCAGCCGGAAACGTATTATGGAATTACGGGAAAAGCGGAGGGTGTCACCTTTACCTGGAAGGATGCAAAAACCGGTAATACACGTTCGTTCCAGAAAGACAGGCTGGAACATATTCTGGATCAGCTGAAAAAGAATGAGCTGGTGATCACTTCTGTTGAGAAGAAAGAGAAAAAAGTATTTCCTCCGCTGCTGTATGATCTGACAGAATTACAGCGGGATGCCAATAAAAAGTTTGGATTTTCCGCAAAAGAAACGCTGAATATCATGCAGCGTCTGTATGAGAACCATAAAGTACTTACGTATCCTCGAACAGATTCCCGTTATCTGACGGAGGATGTGGTGGATACCATTGGAGAGCGGCTGCAGGCATGCGGAACCGGTCCCTACAGGAAGCTGGCCGGTCAGCTGCGTGGAGAGAACTGGAAGCAGAAAAAGCTTTCGTTTGTAAATAACAGCAAGGTGAGTGATCATCATGCGATTATTCCCACGGAACAATTTGTAGACCTGACTCATATGACCTCTGAAGAAAGAAAAATCTATGACCTGGTGGTGAGACGTTTCCTGAGTGTATTATACCCTCCGTGTGTTTATGAGGAAACCACGCTCACGGCAGAATGTGTCGGTGAGACGCTGACTGCAAAAGGGAATATCATGCTTCAGCCGGGATATCGTGTTGTCTATGAAAACAGTGAGATATCAGATGAGGCAGATGAAAAAGCGGCAGATAAGCAGATTCTGCCATCATGGGGTAAAGGAGAAAAGCTGTCTCGGGTACAGTATGCCCTGAAGGAAGGAAAAACATCACCGCCTGCCAGATTTACAGAGGCCAGCCTTCTGTCTGCCATGGAAAATCCTGTGCACTATATGGAGAATAAAGACCGGGAGATGGTGAAAACCCTGGGCGAAACCGGCGGTCTTGGCACGGTGGCAACCCGGGCAGATATCATAGAAAAACTGTTCCGCAGTTTTCTTCTGGAAAAGAAGGGAAATGATATCTATATCACTTCCAAAGCAAAACAGCTTCTGCAGCTGGTGCCTGCTGATCTTAAAAAACCGGAACTTACTGCCCAGTGGGAAATGAAACTGTCGGAGATTGCGGGAGGTACGCTGGATGAAGCAGAATTTATGAGCGAGATCCGTACCTATACTGCGGAACTCCTGGAAGAAATACAAAGTGAGCAGGGAACTTATCGTCATGAAAATATGACTGGGAAAAAATGTCCGAAGTGTGGAAAGCGTTTGCTGGCAGTCAATGGAAAGCAGGCGAAGCTTCTGGTCTGTCAGGACAGAGCCTGCGGATACAGGGAGACTGTTTCGAGAACAACCAACGCAAGGTGCCCTGTATGTCATAAGAAAATGGAGATGACAGGAAAAGGGGATGAAAGTACATTTGTATGTTCCTGCGGCTACAGGGAACGTCTCTCTAAGTTCCAGGAAAGAAGGAAAAAAGAGGGCGGCGGCGTATCGAAAAAAGATGTGGCTGCCTATATGAGAAAGCAGCAGAAAGCCGCTGAAGAACCGATCAACAATGCATTTGCCGATGCGTTGAAAAATATACATCTGTAACAGATGAAAAAGTAAGAGATTCGAATGAATGCTCGGAAAGGAGACGTTATGACAAAAAAACGACAGGCGGGAATTTTAATGCCTGTGGCATCACTGCCATCAAACTTTGGAATCGGCGATTTCGGTCCTCAGGCATATGCGTTTGCGGATCTGATGGGCGAAATGGGATTTGGCGTATGGCAGATTTTGCCGCTGAATCCCCTGGGATACGGGAATTCACCCTATCAGCCATATTCTTCCTATGCGGGAGATTCTATTTATATCAGTCTGGAAAAACTGGCAGAAGACGGGCTGATTACCAGTGAACTGAAAGAATTTCGAAAAGAAAGCACAAACATTGATTATGAAGAGGTGCGCCAGTTTAAAGAACCTTATCTGCGGGAGGCATATGCACATTTTGAACTGGATGACACTTATGAGGAATTTGCATCCCAGGATTGGGTGTATCAGTATGCAGTTTTCTATATGCTGAAAAGCAAGAATGAAAGAAAGTGCTGGCTTGACTGGAAAGAAGAGGATAAGCTCTGGATGACGGGAGACAAGCGGCCGTTTACTGCGGAGGAAGAAGAGGAAATTCTGTATCAGATCTTTCTCCAGTATATGTTCTACTGTCAGTGGATGGAATTGAAAGCGTATGTGAATGAACAGGGAATCCGCATTATGGGCGACCTTCCGTTCTACGTGGGCATTGACTCTCTTGACGTATGGGCAAACAGCAAATGTTTCCTGCTGGATGAGAATTTCCGTCCTACTTATATTGCAGGGGTTCCGCCAGATTATTTCAGTCCTACCGGACAGCGCTGGGGCAATCCCATCTATGACTGGGATTATCTGAAAGAAACAGATTATGCATTCTGGATGGAACGTATTGGTTATAACAGTAAATTATTTGATATTGTCCGAATCGATCATTTCCGGGCATTTGATACGTTCTGGAAGATTCCATCATCCTGTCCAACTGCTATGGAGGGAGAATGGATAGAAGCTCCGGGTTATGAGGTGTTTGATCATCTTCTGAAGCAGTATCCGGATATTGAGATCGTTATTGAAGATCTGGGTGATCTGCGTCCGCAGGTTATGGAGCTGAGAGATCATTTTGGATTTAAAGGAATGAAGGTTTACCAGTTCTCTCTTGATCCGAATGAAAAAAATAATGATTTCCCGGACAGAGAAAATATGATCCTTTACACAGGAACCCATGATAATCAGACAATATGTGGCTGGTATGAGAGCAAACCTGAGGAAGTAAAAAATGAAGTGGATGCTTTATTTGCTGAGAAAAACTGTATGGACGAAAAGCTGGGACATCGATTTGTACATGCAGTACTGCAGAGCATTGCAGAGCTTTCTGTTGTTACAGCACAGGATATCCTGAATCTGGGAGATGAGGCAAGAATCAACCAGCCGGGAACTCTGGGAAGTCCAAACTGGGAGTGGCGGATTGCCAGCCTGGATGCTCTGACAGAGGAGAAACAACATATCAGACAACTTATAGAAGAGACAGAGAGAATTTAAATATTTGGGACAGTTTTCACAGCAATGGAACTGTCCCTTTTTGTAATTCTTTCCAAAATCTTATATTTTTTATAAGAAGTCGTTTTTTGCTGGAATTCATACGTGATTTGTAGTATGCTATTAAGTAACGGTGATTCGATGGAATTGTTCACTCCGTAACCAATGCAAAAGAAAAATCTGATTCTGCAAAGGATCGAAAATGGATCCAGATTATATGGGAAGGCCGGGAAGGCTGGGTATATGGAGATTATCTTGAAAAAAGATAAGCCTGCGGTATATTTGAATGATCGTAATTGTGGGTTCTGAACAGTTACGAAGTGTCCAGGAAAGGAGCATACAGTTATGAAAAGCTATGTATTATCAAATGATGTGATTCGTATTGAAGTAAGAGAAAAGAGTGCTGAATTGATTTCTTTGAAGAAAAAGGAAAATGATCAGGAGTATTTGTGGAATGCGGATCCGAAGTTCTGGGGATGGACTTCTCCGGTATTGTTCCCAATCGTTGGGGCTGTAAAGAATGGAGAATATCATTATCAGGGAAAAACCTATCAGATGGCTCAGCATGGATTTGCCAGAAAGAGGGAATTTACTCTGGTCAGCCTGACGGATCATGAAATCTGGATGGGGCTGGACGAGGATGAAGATTCTCTGAAAGAATATCCGTTCCATTTCCGTCTGGAAATCGGATATCGTCTGGAAGGTGCGTCTGTTGAGGTGATGTGGAAGGTAATGAATAAGGAAGATGGCCCCATGTATTTCTCTATCGGAGGTCATCCGGCATTGCTCTGCCCTCCGGCAGGTGTTGAAAAACGTACCGACTGCTATCTGGGATTCGACACAGAAAAAGAAGTACTGCAGTATGTGATGGTAGAACCGGGGACAGGCAGAATCAATGATAAAATGCACAGCCTGCAGCTGGATGAAGGGGTTCACAGAATCACCGAAGGAATGTTTGATTATGATGCTCTGATTTTTGAAAATTATCAGATACAGAGTGCCTATCTGGCAGGACCGGAAGGAAAGCCTTATATTTGTATGAAGACAAAATCACCTCTGATGGCATTCTGGTCACCGAAGGAAGAAGCTCCGTTTATCTGCTTTGAACCATGGTTTGGAAGAGCGGATGGTGTGAATTTTAACGGAACACTGGAAGAAAGAGAATGGGGACAGAGTATCCCGGGCAAAGGAAATTTCGAAGCATCATATTCGATTGAAGTGATGTAAGAGAAATGGGGCGAAATACAGTGAGTAAGAAACAAATGACGAAAAAACAGCTGAAGAGGAGGAAACAGAGAAATCGCAGGATTCTTTTATTTGTTCTGGGATTTCTGATTATCGGACTTCTCTGGTTTGGTGTGCTGCTCATGGCAGACCGATGGAACAATAAAAAAGAAAAATCCACACAGGATCCGGCACCGCAGGAAAATGTAGCTCAGGAGGATGCTTCCGGCGGAGAAGATGTCGATACACAGACATCTGAACCAACGCCCACAGAAGAACCGGAGGTACTTCCCACGGTGGATTTAAATGCGATAAACAGCAAGTCGGCCATTTTACTGAGGCTTTCTGATATGTCTGTGATTGCGGAAAAAGATGCGGATACACGGATTTACCCGGCGTCCATGACGAAAATCATGACTGCAGTGGTGGGACTGGAAAATCTGTCAGATTTGAATCAGCTGATTCCTGTTGACCGCGACACCTATGACCGGCTGTATTTAGAAGGTGCTTCTCTGGCGGGATTTACTCCGGGAGAACAGGTAAAAGCGATTGACATGCTGTACGGCGTGATGCTTCCCTCTGGCGCAGAGTGCTGTGTGGGTCTTGCAGAATTCCTGTTTGGTTCAGAGGCGGCATTTGTAGAGAAGATGAATGAAAAGGCACAGTCCCTTGGCATGACCAACACACATTTTGTAACCTCTACAGGACTCCATGATACGGAACATTATACAACAGTCCGTGACCTGAGCCTCCTGCTTCAATATGCACTGACGAATGAAACGTTCCGTACAATATACTGTGCCCATGAATATACCACAAGCCCTACCACATCCAATCCATCGGGACTGCATTTCCTCAGCACCATGTTCAAGAAAATGAATACCAGCGAGGTGAATGGCGGTCAGATTGAAGGCGGTAAGACCGGATATACGAATGAGGCGGGGCAGTGCCTGGCCAGTCTTGCCAAAATACACGATACAGAGTATATCCTTGTCACGGCAGGAGCACCGGGCAGTCCTTCCACAGAACCGTATCATATTCTGGATGCTCAGAATGTTTACAACCAGCTGGGAAGCACAACACCCTGATAAGTTTAAGAGAAACGTAAGAAAAAGAGAAGAAAAATCTTAAACCACATATGGTAAGATACCTACAACAGAAAAGAACTATATTATACTAACAAGTTCGAATAGATAAGAGGCACCAGATCCCGTCGACAGGAAGGTGCTTCTTTTTTCTTTTGAATGAAATGTAAAACGAAAAAACGGCTGAGTCAGACTCAGCCGTTACATTTTTTTCTAAAACCAACGTTAAGGGATGCATAAATTATGCTCTTTCAACTTTACCGGATCTCAGGCAAGAAGTACAAACGTACATTTTCTTTGCTCCGCCGTTAACTTTAACCTTTACAGATTTAACGTTAGATTTCCACATTTTATTGGTTCTTCTATGTGAATGGCTCACATTGTTTCCGAAATGAGCACCTTTTTCACAGATCGCGCACTTTGCCATGACAGCACCTCCTTAACAAATAAATTTCGATTTGCAACACTAGCTATTTTAACAGATGAATAATCTTTTTGCAAGTAAAATTATAAAATTTTCAAATTATTATTTCTTTTTCTTCAAAAACAGGTTATAATACATACAGTATATGATGCCGGCTCCCCAAAATATGTGCAGGTATCATGGAAGATTGGAGGTAGACCTATGAAAGGGCGTATGAATACAGGATTGGGAGAAGTTACCATCAATACAGATGTGATCGCCACATATGCGGGAAGTGTCGCAGTTGAGTGTTTTGGTATTGTTGGTATGGCTGCTGTCAACATGAAAGATGGGTTGGTAAAACTTTTGAAGAAGGACAGCCTGAAACACGGAATTAATGTAGAATTGAATGACAACAAGATTTCTCTGGATTTCCATGTGATTGTTGCATATGGAGTAAGTATCCGTGCGGTTTCTGATAATTTGATTGCTAATGTGAAGTATAAGGTAGAAGCTTTTACCGGTATTGAAGTAGAGAGTATCAATATTATGGTAGAAGGTGTCCGTGTGATAGATTAATGAAGGAGGAGCTTTAGAAAGCTATGAATACAATAGATGCCAAACTTCTTGCCAAAATGTTTCTGGCAGGAGCAAAGAATCTGGAAGTAAAAAAAGAATGGATCAATGAGCTGAATGTGTTTCCGGTGCCTGACGGTGATACAGGAACGAATATGACGCTTACCATTATGTCTGCGGTTAAGGAAGTAAATGGAATCACAGAGCTTACGATGGAAAATCTGGCGAAAGCTATTTCTTCCGGTTCTCTTCGCGGTGCCAGAGGAAATTCAGGTGTTATCCTTTCTCAGCTTTTGAGAGGTTTTACTAAGGGAATCAAAGAACACAAGACACTGGATGCTGTTACGATCGCAAGAGCTATTGATAAAGGTGTTGAGACAGCCTATAAAGCAGTTATGAAGCCGAAAGAAGGTACGATTCTGACCGTAGCCAGAGGTGTTGCTGATAAGGCACTGGAACTGGCTGATGAAGCACAGGATCTGCAGCCGTTCTTTGAAGATATCCTGGCAGAAGGAAAACGGGTTCTTGAGAAGACTCCGGATATGCTGCCGGTTCTGAAGGAAGCAGGTGTTGTGGATTCCGGCGGACAGGGTCTTATCGTTGTTCTTGAGGGTGCGTTTGATGCGTTCATGGGCAAGGAAATTGATCTTTCCTTTGATGCAGGAGAAAGTGCCAAGGTTGTGAAGATTTCTCCGCAGGCTGAAGCTGACATCAAGTTTGGTTATTGTACAGAGTTTATTATCGTGCTGAACAAAGAGTTTTCTGATGATGATGAGGTGGATTTCAAGAAGTATCTGAGTTCTCTGGGTGATTCTATTGTGTGTGTGGCAGATGATGAGGTTGTTAAGATTCATGTACATACCAATGATCCGGGTCTTGCGATTCAGCGGGCTCTGACCTATGGTTCCCTGTCCAGAATCAAGATTGACAACATGCGTGAAGAGCATCAGGAGAAACTGATCAAAGATGCAGAAAAAGTAGCCGCACAGCAGGCCGAGGAAGCTGCAAAGAAGGAACCGAAGAAGGAAGTTGGATTCATTTCCGTATCTATCGGAGAAGGATTTGGCGATATTTTCCGTGATCTCGGTGTTGACTATCTGATTGAAGGCGGTCAGACCATGAATCCAAGTACGGAGGATATGCTGAATGCCATTGAAAAAGTGAATGCGGAAAATATTTTCATATTCCCGAATAATAAAAACATTATTCTGGCTGCCAACCAGGCACAGGCATTGACAAAAGATAAAAACATTATTGTGATTCCTACAAAGACGGTTCCGCAGGGAATTACTGCTATTATCAACTTTGTACCGGAAAAATCGGTAGAAGATAATGAAGCAGCCATGATTGAGGAAATTAAACGGGTAAAGACCGGTCAGATTACGTATGCGGTTCGTGATACCCATATTGATGATAAAGAGATCCATCAGGGTGATATCATGGGCATCGGTGATCATGGAATGCTGGCAGTGGGTCAGAATGTGGCTGAAGTAGCAAAAGAAACTGCTGCGGCTATGGTAGACGAAGATACAGAACTGATCAGCATTTATTATGGCGAGGACTTTTCTGAAGAGGAAGCAGAGGAACTCGGTGCACAGTTAGAGGAAATGTATGATTACTGTGATGTGGAAGTAAATTATGGCGGTCAGCCGATTTACTACTGTATCGTTTCTGTTGAATAAATAGTACTGCCGCAGGCAGTATGAGGGGGGTGCTGTGAAGCTTTTGAGCTTTTCAGCACCTTTTTGTACCGAAACGTATGGAATAAGGAGGAGGAATGAAAGAAACAGAATCCATCCGCTCATTAAAAGGAGTGGGAGAGAAAACGGAAGCACTGTTCCACAAACTGGGGATATACAGTGTGGGAGATCTTCTGCATGCGTATCCGCGTGATTATGATATTTTCAGGAGACCCGTGTCTCTGGCAGAGGCAAAGGATCAGGAAAAAATAGCTGTCGTGGGAACCGTAACAGGCAATATTGATATGAAAAAAGTACGGAATCTTACCGTGGTTTCTACGACGATCGCAGACCAGACCGGTCAGTGCAAAATCACCTGGTTTAACATGCCGTTTCTCCGAAGCACGCTGAGACGGGGCATGGTTATGGTGTTTCGCGGGAAAATCACCATAAAAAACGCCCGCTTTCAGATGGAACATCCGGAAATATATACTCCGGCGGCGTATGAAGAAAAATTGAACAGTATGCAGCCGATTTACAGCCTGACGGCAGGCATGACAAACAGTACATTGACGAAAATGGTCCGTGAGGTGCTGGAACATCTGGATTTGTCTTATGATTATCTTCCGGAGGAAATCCGTCTGAAAGACCATCTGGCGGAATATAATTTTGCGATTGAACAGATACATTTTCCAGGAAATCAGGAATGTTATCTGGAAGCGAGAAGAAGATTGGCTTATGATGAATTTTTGCTGTTTATTCTTGCACTGCAGCAGATGAAAGACCGGAATCAGGCAGAGGAAAACCATTATCAGATGAAGGCTGTCTGGAAAACGGAGGAAGTGATAGAGAATCTTCCCTACCGTCTGACCCGGGCTCAGGAAAAAGTATGGTATGAGATTGAAGAGGATTTGAAGGGAAATACACTGATGGCACGACTGGTGCAGGGAGATGTGGGATGTGGAAAGACGATTCTGGCATTTCTTGCTATGATCATGGCAGCAGAAAATGATTATCAGAGTGCTCTTATGGTACCTACGGAGGTGTTGGCCCGCCAGCATTATGAATCTCTGACGAAGCTTCTGGAAGAAAATCAGCTGCTTGATGTGTATGCACCGGTCCTGCTGACCGGTTCCACAACGACAAAAGAGAAAAGGCTCATCTATGAGCAGATTGCCTCTGGAAAAACACGTATGATCGTGGGAACTCATGCATTGATCCAGGAAAAAGTGCAGTACGAAAATCTGGCTCTGGTTATTACGGATGAGCAGCATCGCTTTGGTGTAAGACAAAGGGAAACATTTTCATCTAAGGGAGTAAAACCGAATGTACTGGTTATGAGTGCCACACCGATTCCCCGAACGCTCGGTATTATTCTCTATGGGGATCTTGATATTTCGATTGTGGATGAACTTCCTGCCCGGAGGCTTCCGATTAAGAATTGTGTGGTGGATACCAGTTATCGCCCGAAAGCTTACCGTTTTATCGAAAAGCAGGTAAGAGAAGGACATCAGGTTTATGTGATCTGCCCGATGGTGGAAGAAAGTGAGGGGCTTGAGGCTGAAAATGTTACGGATTATACCCAAAAGCTTCGGAAGGAACTGCCGCCGGATATTTGTGTGGAGATGCTTCATGGGCAGATGAACCCGAAGGAAAAAAATGCGATTATGGAAGCGTTCGCAGAAAATCGTATTCAGGTACTGGTCTCCACTACGGTGGTGGAGGTTGGGGTGAATGTACCCAATGCTACGGTCATGATGGTTGAGAATGCGGAACGTTTCGGTCTTGCTCAGCTTCATCAGCTGAGAGGCCGTGTAGGCCGGGGGGACAGCCAGTCTTATTGCATATTTATTCATGGAAAGGATCAGGCAGAGCATTCCCGGAGGCTGCAGATTCTGAATAAATCTAATGATGGATTTTATATTGCAGCAGAAGATTTGAAGCTCAGGGGTCCCGGGGATTTGTTCGGAGTGCGCCAGAGCGGTGTGTTGGAACTGGGAATTGCAGATATTTTCAGGGATGCAGATATTATGAAGATGGCCAGTGAGACGGCAGGACAAATATTGGAACTGGATTTTGAACTGGCACTTCCTCAGCACAGAGGACTGAAAGAGCGGCTGGAGCAGTATTGCAGCAGACAGTTGGATGACATTGGATTGTAAAGGCGGTTGATAAGAATGAGTGCAATTGTAACCATGCAGGATGTAACAAAAATCTATCATATGGGAGAAGTGGAAATCCGTGCGGCAGACGGGATTTCCTTTGAAATTGAAAAAGGTGAGTTTGCCGTGATTGTAGGCCCCAGCGGGGCAGGAAAAACGACGGTGTTGAATATTCTGGGCGGGATGGATACCTGTGACGGAGGAAAAGTGATTGTTGACGGGGAGGATATTTCCGGCTACAGAAACAGGAAGCTGACAACTTATCGGAGAAATGATATCGGTTTTGTCTTTCAGTTCTATAATCTGGTGCAGAATCTGACAGCACTGGAAAATGTGGAACTGGCCGCTCAGATCTGCAAAAATCCGTTGGATGCGGCTACGGTACTTAAGGAAGTAGGACTGGGAGACCGTATGCAGAACTTTCCGGCACAGCTGTCAGGAGGGGAGCAGCAGAGAGTGGCTATCGCCAGGGCTCTTGCCAAGAATCCCCGGCTTTTACTCTGTGATGAGCCAACGGGTGCTTTGGATTATCTGACAGGAAAGGCTATATTGAAGCTGCTGCAGGATACTTGCAGAGAAAAGGGAATGACAGTGGTGGTTATTACCCACAATACTGCTATAACACCGATGGCAGACAGGGTGATTCAGATTAAGAATGGCCGGGTGCAGTCGATGACTGTAAATGAACATCCGGTGCCGGTTGAGACGATTGAGTGGTGATGATTAAAAAACAGTGGGAAGCTTTTGATTAAGTCTTGCTGTTTGTTTTGACTATCCATAAAAGTGTGTTTGCATTTCTACTTCAATAATATATAATGATTAAAGCGTCAAAAGGTATCAAATACCTTTGATATAGATTTGTTCCTTGAAAACTGAATATATTGTTGTAAAAATAGATTTTTCTCCTGAATTGTGGTATACTTTCCTTAGTTCTTGTATAGGAGGAAATACCATGGCTTTTGCGTTTAATCCTGCTGGGGAACAGCAGCTTTCCCTTTTTGATTCCTATAATTCTTTGACAGAAAGAGAGAAAAAGTTTCTCGATAAATCGTGGGCAAAATTCTTTGCTGAACATATTTT
>JALERM010000118.1 GCA_022764165.1 Eubacterium sp.
TTGATAACCGATTCATTTCTATAGGAATATTAGTCAAGGCCCTGCCGCATCTGCGGTGCGTAGCAACCTTTACAAATATTCCTATAGAAATTATGATTCATCATGCACAAAATCGAATCTAAAATGTGATTTCCATTTCGCTGGACAGATGATGGATTTCCCTACGGATTATTCACATATTCTCAAATCTCACATCTTTCCCAGATGTACATGGATTTAGGAAAGTATCCGCAAAGACAAGGATTCATCGTAACCACCATTTTGATACAATCGAACGATTGCACCCCCTTTTGCACCCCCTAAATACGAGGAAATGCACCCCCCTCCATCCGGGTATTGGATTAGACTACTCTTCATTTTGTGGACAATTGGAGAGTAGTCTTTTCTTTCACGAAAAAAGAGATATCAACGCGCCAAGGTCAATATCTCTTTCTTCTTATTATAATTCACTTGTCAAGCTTTCGCAGTATTCCTCTTCCCAGGCAAAATGTTCTTCTGAACATTTTTCACATCGATTGAAAGCATCATCCATGATAATTCCCATGTCGGCCATGTCCGCTATGAAGTTGATGGGATCATCGACTGGGACCATGCTGCCACAAGTCTCGCAGTGAACATAGATGTTGTTTTCTCTAAGCGGATGAAATGAAATAGTTCCGTCCTCGTTTGCTATTCTCACATAAAGCATATTGAAATACCTCCTCGTTTTGGTATGTCTATATACGCTCTATATTGAGATAATATCAACTATAATTCACACTACATAATCAACAAATATGAAATCGTCAAACTGGAATTTACTTAGTTTTTTCGTGTACGGCAAAGGCCAACAACTGATGTGATTGCTGCAAGCACACTAATTAAAACTGGCTTCATCACCGAAAGATAATACCAAATTGAAATATGTGCCGGAACATCACTGCCACCAATCACAGTAACACTTGTGGAAGCGGATGCATCCCCTATATTCTTCATTTGATATATTGAGGTGAAGAAAATTAAATATCTGATCAGTGAAGCCACCGAAACAATTAAAATTACCGCAAACACCATTCTCAAAATTTTACGGCGTCGCTCATCCTGTTTAGAATATTGTTCGTTTAATACCTCCAATTTAGCCGCCAGAGTTTTGATAAAATCCGGTTCCTCAGAACTGGGAATTTCCTCTCCGAGCAAAACATTAACTGTGGTATCAAGAACCTCTGCAATTTGAATGACCATTCCGGCATCTGGAACCGATAATCCGGACTCCCATAGTTAAGGTTATTGCTTCCCCTGCGTACCGCATCCCGACACGCAGGGAGTTTCATTTAATCAATCTTTCCGATAAAGCGGTAGTAGATGTCTACCTTCTGTTTCCGGCAGCCATCCGGGCTTTTTACAGCTTCGTGCACCACGATTTTCTCAATCAGGGTGTTTAAAAGCTCGGTGGTCAGTTCCGTGGGACTGGCGTACTGCTTAATCAGTTCTACCCACTTTTCTGCATCGCTTTCCGTCTGTTCCATGGAGCTTAAGGCTTCCTGCAATTCCCGGATTTTTGTTTCCAGTTCCCGTTGCTCCGTCTGAAACCGTTCCGAAAGCATGGTAAAGTTGTATTCGGTTATCTTTCCCAAAGACCAGTCCTCGTACAGCTTTGTAAACAGTCCGTCTACCTCGGCTTTTCTCTTTGTGGCTCTTTTCAGTTCCACGGCTCTTTGTTTCTTTACGGCACTGCGTTCCTTGTTTCCGGCATTTAACAACTGCTGTAGCAGTTTTTCATCGTCCCGGTGCACCTGCTCCGACCAGTATTGCAGTCTGGAAAGCACATATCCGTAAAGCACATCATAGCGGATGTAGTGCATGGAGCATTGTCCCAGTCCCTGTCCGTTTTTCCCGCAGTGGTAGTAGCCGTAAGGTGTTTTGTTCTGCCGGTTGTCCGCATAAGAAAGCGTCCATCCGCAGTCGGCACACTTGATAAGTCCGGCAAATATCTGGGTCTGTCCGTTTTTGCATACCCGCCGGCGACCGGCTATCTGCTCCTGTACCTGTAAAAATACTTCCTTCGTGATGATGGCTTCGTGGGTATTCTCTACCCGGAACCACTCCGACTCGGGCTTTCGTACCACCTTCTTGTTTTTAAAAGAGACGGTGGACTGGCGGTTGTGCACGCTGTTCCCGATGTAGTTTTCATCCTTCAGGATGCTTTTTACCTGTGCTATCGTCCACTGATACCGTTTGGATTCCTCTGCTCCCTCAAATACATGGGCGAAGGTGCCGTTTCTTTGGAAATTTACCCACGCCGGGGTGGAAACCTTTTCCTCCATCAGTATCCGTGTGATTTTCGCTGCTCCTGCACCGTGCAGGGCAAGCTCAAATATCCTTTCGATAATCCACTTGGTATCCGGGTCAATCAGAAGGTGTCCCGTCTGCTCCGGGTCCTTTCGATACCCTAGGGGTGCATAGGCTCCGTAATGGGCACCATTAGCAAAGCGGGTGCGGAAGGCTGCCTTGACCTTCTTGCTGGTCTGTCTGGCGTGCATCTCATTCAGGATGTTTAAAAACGGGGCAAGCTCATTATCGCCGTTAAGGGTATCCACGTTGTCATTGATGGCAATGTAGCGTACTCCCTTGCTTGGGAAATAAAGCTCCGTGTACTGCCCGGTCAGAATGTAGTTTCTGCCAAGACGTGACAAGTCCTTTGTCACAACACAGTTGATTCTGCCATCCTCGATGTCATCAATCATCCGTTGGAACTCCGGGCGGTCAAAATTGGTGCCGGACCATCCGTCATCAATGTATTCACCCACCACGTTCAGACCGTGTTCGTGGGCGTATTCCCGGAGCATCATCCGTTGGGTGCGGATACTTCCGCTTTCTCCCTGAAGCTCATCGTCCCGGCTCAGACGAAGGTAAAGTGCCGTGTTATAAATGGTTGTATTGTTTGGTTGTTTCATCAAAATCCTCCTTTTTGAAACAACCCACGCTTACAATACTGCCTGTAAAAATATTATAGCGTAAGCATGGGTGATAATCAATGTATTTAAGCAGAAATCTTACCTTCCGCAGTGTATAGCATTACATCCGTAAGCAGGGCATCCAGCTTCTTACCGTTTGTGGCAAAGTGTTCGGATATCTCAATGTGGTTTTTCCCATACACAAAATACTGTTTTCCGTCCTCAGCCATAAGGACCTTTCCTGCCGGCGATTCCGTACCGTTTCGGTTCTTTCCCATAGGCATCCTCCTTTCCTTGGTTCCCGGCATCCAAAGATGCCGGCTATCGGTTTCTGTCTTCCTTTTTTGCTTCCTGTTTGAGTTCTGCTAAAAGCTCCGGTGGTATCCGGTCCATGAGCCGGTGTAGCTCCCTTAATTCGCTTTCCTGCTTCGCCCGTTCCATTGCATTCTTTAGTTTTCCGCTTTCCCCGGCTTTTGCCCGGGCTTCCAGTTCCCTGTTTTGGGAAATCAAATCGTCGATGGTAACCTGATACTTCTTTAGCTGCCCGAGGAAATTCTCCATCTGGGGAAACCACTTCCGTAAAAGCTGTAACGCTTCCTCCTTCTGTTTTCCGGCGTTAAACACGGTGATGTTATCCAATGTCTGCACGATTTTCTTTCCCTGTTTGGTAAGGCTGACCGCCTGCTTAAAGAGCCTTGTGGGGATATGCTTTCTTCCCGTGACTTGGGCACTTTCTCCACGTTCCAAGTCAGGATACTTCTCTGCCATGTAAGCATGGAAATCATCCTGCCATTTGGTAAGGCTTGCCCGGTTTCCGATAACCTCCTTGGCACAAAGCCGGTTATCCTTGGTTAGCGGAACAAAGGTCAGGTGCAGATGGGGTGTTTTCTCGTCCATGTGTACCACCGCAGAAATGATGTTTTCCCTGCCGACCCGGTCCGCAAGAAACTCCGTAGCCCGTTTAAAATAGGCTGCCGTTTCCTGTGTGGATTTCCCTTTGAAAAACTCCGGGCTTGCGGTAATTAACGTATCCACAAACCTTGTGCTGTCCTTTCTTGTACGACAGCCGGATTCCTCGATTCGGTGCTTGATAAATCGTGAATACCGCTCCTTCGGTTTGATGGTGTGGAAGTTGTATTTACTGCGTTCCGTATCAATGTCGGGATTACTGGCATACCGTTCTTTTTTCCGTTCGTGGTGGGCTTCCAGAGCCCCGGATGGGGCTCCCTTGTGCTTTGCAAATCGTAAAATAGCGTATTGTGGCATGTAACTCCTTCCCGTCCACAAAAGAGTGGACATTTCTTTATTTTCAAGGTACGGCTCATCGATGAACTAAGAAAAGTCTACACTTATTTTTCATGCTGTGCCGTATATCCGAAAGGCAGGAAATATAGGACATTTGGCAGGACTTTCCGCTTTTACGGAAATGTGGTAGAATGGAGAAGAAAATGATTATGAGGAGATGATACTGTGGCATTAACCATACAGGAACGATTAAAAGACCTACGGGTAGAGCGGGGACTGACCTTGGAACAGCTTGCCGGTGAAACCGGGCTGTCAAAATCTGCCCTCGGAAGCTATGAATCGGAGGATTACAAGGATATCAGCCATCACGCCATCAACCGTCTGGCTGACTTTTACGGTGTGACTGCCGATTATCTGCTTGCCCGGACAGAAACAAAACGTCACCCGAATGCAGAGCTTTCTGACCTGCATCTGAGTGACGAAATGATAGAGCTATTAAAGAGTAAACGGGTGGATACGGCACTGCTCTGTGAACTGGCAACCCACCCGGATTTCACAAAGCTTCTTGCCGACATACAAATCTATGTGGAAGGGATTGCATCCATGCAGATACAGAACCTGAATACATGGGTGGATGTGGCAAGGGCTGAAATCATGGAAAAGTATCAGACAACGGAACAGGACAAAACCATGTATCTGTTGCAGTCAGCCCATGTGGAAGAAGGCGACTATTTCCGTAGCCGGGTACATAAGGACATGGACGGCATTTTAGAAGATATCAGAAACGCCCACGTTGGAAGAAATGACGGAGCACCGAAGACCTCTGTGGCAGAAGAACTGCGACAGGATTTGGAGGAAGTGGCAGCCTTTGAAGGAAGCCGGGCAGAACAGCTTCTGTTGGTTTTCTGTAAGCAGACCAAGCTCCGTTACAATAAGCTGACAGAGGAAGAAAAACAGGCACTGATGCGGATAATGCAGAAGTCGGAGTTGATGAAAAGCCCTATTTCACAGAGGGGCAGGAAGAAATAAAATATGTATACTTAAAGATGCTTTGAGAGGTAACATTTATGGGATTTCGTACACTTGAAATTAGTCATGCAGCAGAAATACACATAAAAGAAGGGCAATTGGAAATCACAACAGACGATGGAATTGCAGTTGTGCCGATAGAGGACTTGAATCAGATTATGGTACATGGTGCTAATATACGACTTTCTACAATGGATTTATCTATCTTAAGTCAAAATAAGGTGGCACTGATGACGCTGGATGACAGATATTTACCGACAGCCATTGTGTTGCCATTTGAAGGTCATGCAAGGCAGTCTAAATTAATGCATGCACAAATAAATACTACACATGAAAAATATATGGAATTATGGATTGATATTATAAAACAAAAGATAAGTAATCAATCCAGAGCTTTGTCTATTATGGGTTTGGATGGTGCGGAAAGAATTGCAGAGCATGTGGCAACTGTAGATGAGGAAAATGTGGATTACTGTGAATCATTAGCTGCTAAAGAATATTTTGCATATTATCATGAGGGATTTAACAGAAGAAGTGAGGACCCTATCAATAGCAGACTGAATTATGGCTATGCTGTTGTAAGAAGTGCAATTGCAAGAAAACTGGTGGCAACGGGTTTTCATCCAACTTTTGGAATACATCATGACAATCAATTGAATGCATTTAATCTGGCTGATGATTTGATAGAACCGTATCGTGCAATAGTTGATTTAGTAGCACACAACAATATAGCGTCAAACATTCAGTTGACAAAATCAGAAAGAAGAGAATTGGCGCATGTATTACATAATGCCTGTATTGTCGATGGAGTCAAGGTTAATGTAATGTCGGCGATTGATATTATGGTGGAAAGTTTGAAGAGGATTATTTTAGATGCTTCGACGGAAAAATTAAAGGTACCAATGATTCTGCCGATTGAAAGTATGGAGGGAATTACGGAATGAGATTACTTGTTATTCTTAGTCCAACAGATAGATGGGGAACTAAAACAGAGTATACGAGGCTTCGAAAGTTTTTACATAAAGATGGCTATTTGCGAATAGCACCGGAAGCGTATATGCGGATAGTGCAAAATAGGAAAGCATCCGAAAAACATTACAGACGAATTGAAGAGTACGCACCTAAAACCGGAACAGTAAGACTTTTACGTTTGACAGAGAAGCAATATAATAACATATATTTGGTGACAGGAGAAGCAGATTATCAGGAAAAAGTAGTTGGCATAAACAGTCATATTATGTTATAATGAGACTTGTAACAGACTAATTATCTATATTTGGGAAGTTAATAAAACTTTGTACTAAATATAGTGGTTGAATGACCCGCCAAAAATGGTGCATCGTTCAACGAATTGTGGTTGCAAACACGCCATCCTCTTCCATCAAATTCGAGACCAATTTTCCCGCAAGCAGGGCACACGCAAAACAAATACGGAAAGTCCATCCAACTATATTTCTCTCCGTCATTACTAGTACATGGACAATAAAACTCAAATCCATCATCCACGCAATCCATATATTTTGCTTCTACGCTTGGTATTTCTCCAAGTACAAGGATAGGATGTTCGTTGAATGACCCGCCAAAAATGGTGCATCGTTCAACTTATGAATTTAATTGAAAAAAATGACAGCGGTAAGATGCACCATATAACTACTTACATAGGGATTGAAGGTAACGGTTTTGTATGCGTTGGCAATGCAAATGATTTGGATGCACCAGGTGCAATATTTAGCTATCAATCA
>JALERM010000130.1 GCA_022764165.1 Eubacterium sp.
TGTTGACGGCTGTCCAAGTCTTACATAAGAAAGCCCCACATCATTCAATGTTTCCATTTTCCTTCGAATGGATGGTACATTTTCAAAAAATGTCAACGCCTCTTCCACTGTCATATTTAAAACATCATATATGTTTTTGCCCTTATATTTGACTTCAAGCGTTTCTCTGTTATACCGTTTGCCATGACACACCTCACACGGTACATAAACATCCGACAAAAAATGCATCTCAATCTTGATAATACCATCCCCGCTGCAGGCCTCACACCGTCCTCCCTTAACATTGAAGCTGAATCTTCCTTTTTTATATCCCCTTGCTTTTGCATCGGCTGTTGCCGCAAAGAGATCACGAATCTGGTCAAACACACCGGTATACGTAGCCGGATTGGAACGAGGAGTTCTTCCGATGGGTGACTGGTCGATATTGATGACTTTATCCAGATCCTCCATACCTTCAATACATCGATGCTCCCCTGGTATTGTCCTGGCTCTGTTCAGCTTTTTGGCAAGACTCTTATAAAGAATCTCATTCACAAGAGAACTTTTACCGGAGCCGGATACACCAGTCACGCAGGTCAGCACGCCCAGAGGAAACTTCACATCAATATTTTTCAGGTTATTCTGTTTTGCTCCCCGTACCGTCAGCCAGCCGGAAGGTTTCTTTCTTTCCTCGGGAACAGGGATCCGCAATCTTCCGCTCAAATAGGCACCTGTAACAGAATTGGGATTGTTCATCAATTCTTCTGCTGTACCAATGCCCACCAGTTCTCCACCATGCTCCCCGGCACCGGGACCGATATCCACAATACAGTCCGCTGCACGCATAGTGTCCTCATCATGTTCCACCACGATCAGGGTATTACCCAGATCACGCAGATGACAGAGGGTATTCAGCAATTTATCATTATCTCTCTGATGCAGACCGATACTTGGCTCATCCAGAATATAGGCAACACCCACCAGACCGGAACCGATCTGGGTAGCCAGACGGATACGCTGAGCCTCTCCGCCGGACAGGGTTGCTGTGGCACGGGAGAGGGTCAGATAATCCAGTCCCACATCCATCAGAAATCGGATTCTTGCCCGGATTTCTTTCAGAACCTGACCGCCGATCATCTGCTGTGTCTGGGTCAGTTCCAGATGTTCCATAAATTCTGTCAGCATGGCAATGGACATGGATGTAATCTCAAAAATATTTTTGTCACCTACAGTAACAGCCAGTGCTTCCGGCTTCAGTCTCTGCCCCTTGCAGACCGAACAGGGAGTAAACTGCATAAATGTCTCATATTCCTGCCGACTGGATTCAGAACCGGTCTCACGGTATCTTCGCTCAACATTACGAATCAAACCTTCGAAAGCCACATCATAGACACCTTCCCCACGCTGTCCCTTATAATGAACCTTTACAGAATGTCCATCCGTTCCATAAATAAGAATATCATGAATCTTCTTCGGATAATCCTGGAAAGGAGTGGAAAGATCAAAATCGTATTCTTCACAGAGAGCATCCAGTATGGATCTTGTAAAGCTCCCTTTCGTCTGACAGGACTGCCAGCCCGTAACGGCAATAGCACCTTCTTCAATGGAAAGTGACGGATCCGGTATCATCAGGCGTTCATCAAATTCCATCTTATAGCCCAGACCCAGACAGTGGGGACATGCACCAAACGGGTTGTTAAAAGAAAAACTTCTTGGCTCAATCTCGTCAACACTGATTCCGCAGTCTGGACAAGAAAAACTCTGACTGAAATTCAGGAACTTGCCATCCATGGTATCCACCACCAGCAGACCGTCTGTCAGAGCCAGTACACTTTCGATTGAATCTGTCAGACGTTTCTCAATTCCCGGTTTTACGGAAAGCCGATCCACAATAATTGCAATTGTATGTTTTATATTCTTATCCAGCTTAATTTCTTCCGACAGTTCATAAATACTGCCGTCAATAGCTACTCGCACATAACCGCTTTTTTTCGCCTGTTCCAATACCTTTTCATGACGGCCTTTTCTTCCTCTGACCACAGGTGCCAGCAGCTGAATCCTGCTTCTCTCCGGCAGCTCCATAATCTGGTCTACCATCTGATCTACCGACTGTTTTGCTATCACTTTCCCGCACTTCGGACAATGGGGAATACCCACGCGGGCATACAGAAGACGAAAATAATCATAAATCTCCGTCACGGTTCCCACCGTGGAACGGGGATTGCGGTTGGTTGATTTCTGATCGATGGAGATTGCGGGAGAAAGTCCCTCGATACTCTCCACATCAGGCTTTTCCATCTGTCCAAGAAACTGTCGGGCATAAGAAGAAAGACTTTCCATATATCTCCTCTGCCCTTCCGCATAGATTGTATCAAAAGCCAGCGAACTCTTGCCTGATCCGGAAAGACCTGTCAGAACAACAAATTCATTTCTCGGGATATCTACATTCAGGTTTTTCAGATTATTTTCATTCGCTCCGCGTATCTTAATATACTGTTTTTCTGATTTGTGTACTGCCATCTCCACACACTCCTTGAAATCTTTATCCTTATGATAAACCAAACATACGTTCCTGTCAACTCAAAAATTCTGCCAGCACAGGATTGCTGACACTGATACCATTCCTGGTCAGCCGGATATAGTCGTCCTCGTTTTCCATAAGCCCCATAGTCACGTATTTCCGAATAACTTCGCCATAGATATCCCCAGGGTATTCACCAAACAATCTATAAAACTCTGTCTTTGACACACCTTTCATCAGCCGAAGTCCCAGAATCATATACTCTTCTATCTGCTCCTGCCGATCCAGACTTTCCATATTTTTTCGGATTTTCAACGGATACCGGCTATTTCGCAGATACTCCTTCATTTCATCAGTATTAGAAAATCGGGTTTCACCAACCAGGGAAGCACTGCCAAGCCCCAGTCCCAGGTATTCGGTACGTTTCCAGTAACCCAGATTATGCCGGCACTCCCTTCCTTCTCTGGCATAATTAGAAATCTCATATTGATGATAACCGTATTCCGCAAGAATCATACTTGTATCCTCATACATTTTCCGTTCCGTATCCTCATCCGGAAGCAACAGATTCCTCTCAGCAAATGGAGTCCCTTCCTCAATCATCAGACTATAGGCGGAAATATGTTCCGGCCCCAATTCTGCTGTCATTCGCAGCGAGCGCTCCCAGTTTTCACTGGTCTGCTCCGGAAGTCCGGACATCAGATCTACATTGATATTATCAAACCCTGCTTCCCGGGCCAGATGATAACTTTCCAGAAACTCCTCCCATGTGTGAATCCTTCCCAGAATTTTCAATTCTCTGTTATCCGCTGACTGACAGCCGAAACTTATTCTGTTGATCCCTGCCTGACGGTACAATTGAAATTTTTTTCTGTCAGCAGTGCCGGGATTCACTTCTATAGAAATCTCTGCATCTTCCCTCAAATCAAACTTTTCCTTTATTTCCTGAAGAATTCTGGCGATCCATTCTCCTGGAAGAACCGATGGCGTTCCTCCTCCGATAAAAATGGATATCACCTGACTTTGCGAAAAATCCCCACAGAAACGGATTTCCTCACAGAGAGCATTTACATATTTTTCCTGTATTTCCCGACTTTCAGGTCCGGAAAGGAAATCACAGTAGGCACATTTTTTCAGACAAAATGGAATATGAATATACAACTCAAGTTCTTTTTTCATACACATCTCCGTTTATCGACAAAAAGAATCCCGCAATGCGGGACTCCCTCTGTCTTAATCCTCATCCAGTTTTAACACACTCATAAATGCTTTCTGCGGGATTTCTACATTGCCCACCTGACGCATTCTCTTTTTACCTTCCTTCTGTTTTTCCAGAAGTTTCTTCTTTCTTGAAATATCACCGCCATAACATTTGGCAAGTACATCTTTACGCATCGCCCTTACTGTTTCTCTGGCAATGATTTTGCCGCCTACAGCAGCCTGAATCGGGATTTCAAAAAGCTGCCGCGGGATTTCCGCTTTCAGCTTCTCACACATTTTTCTTCCTCTCTCATAGGCAGAATCTGCAAACACAATAAAGGAAAGTGCATCCACTTCTTCTCTGTTAACCAGTATATCCAGTTTTACCAGTTCGCTGCGCTCATAACCCAGCATTTCATAATCAAAGGACGCATATCCTCTGGAACGTGACTTCAGAGCATCAAAGAAATCGTATATGATTTCATTCAGCGGCAGATGATATGTCAGCAGTGCCCTGGTCGTTTCCATGTATTCCATACCCTGATACTGCCCACGTCTTTCCTGACAGAGATCCATAATCGGTCCGATAAATTCAGTCGTAACCATGATCTCAGCTTTGACCATAGGTTCTTCCATATAGTCAATCTCAGACGGATCCGGGAGATTGGACGGATTGGTCAGATCAATCACATCTCCATTCGTTTTGTGGACTTTATATATAACACCAGGAGCTGTAGTGACCAGATCCAGATTATATTCCCGTTCCAGACGTTCCTGGATAATCTCCAGATGCAGAAGTCCCAGGAAGCCACAGCGGAAACCGAATCCCAATGCAGCGGACGTTTCCGGTTCGTAGAACAGCGATGCATCATTCAGCTGCAGCTTTTCCAGAGCATCCCTCAGATCTCCGTATTTGGCACCATCTGCCGGATACACACCGCAATACACCATAGGATTTACTTTTTTATAGCCCGGCAGAGGATTCTCACAGGGACGATCACGATCAGTAACTGTATCGCCCACCCGGGTATCTTTTACATTCTTAATACTTGCCGTAAAATAACCAACCATACCGGCGCTCAGTTCCTCACAGGGGATAAACTGACCGGCACCAAAATATCCTACCTCAACCACTTCAGCAGCAGCACCAGTAGCCATCATTCTTGCTACTGTACCTTTTCGGATACTTCCTTCTTTAATTCTGCAAAATACAATAACTCCTTTGTAAGAATCATATACAGAGTCAAAAATCAGCGCCTGCAGAGGAGCTTCCGGATTTCCTTCCGGTGCAGGTATTTTTTCAACAATCTGTTCCAGAACTTCCTCGATATTGATTCCCACCTTTGCGGAAATCAGAGGTGCGTCCTGTGCTTCGATACCAATAACATCTTCAATTTCATTGATAACCCGCTCCGGCTCTGCACTTGGCAGGTCTATTTTGTTGATTACCGGAACCACATCCAGATCATGATCCAGAGCCAGATACACATTGGCAAGAGTCTGGGCTTCGATTCCCTGGGCTGCATCAACAACCAGAATTGCGCCGTCACAGGCTGCCAGACTCCGGGATACTTCATAGTTAAAGTCTACATGACCCGGTGTGTCAATCAGGTTAAAAATATATTCTTCCCCGTCATTTGCTTTATATACGGTACGGACGGTCTGAGCTTTGATGGTTATCCCACGTTCCCGTTCCAGATCCATATTATCCAGAACCTGAGACTGCATCTCCCGTTCCGTCAAAAGTCCTGTTTTTTCTATGATACGATCTGCCAGCGTTGATTTGCCGTGATCGATATGTGCAATAATACAAAAATTACGAATCTTACTCTGATCGATTACTGCCACCTTCGTTCCTCCATTCACAATGCTTTCGTAAAACTATAGATACAGTTTGCACGATATTTTTATTATAGCATATCAGAAACAACTTTGTCATTCTTCTTATACATATTTTTTCAGACCTTTTGCCTCACAGGATTTACATGAACCATAATATGTTTCACCTTCGGAAAATTCCGTTCGATATTGTTATGAACATTTTCTGCTATATTATGTGCCTGCCGCAGAGTATAAGACTCATCAGCCCGAATTTCCACATCCACATAAATCTTATTTCCGAAAATACGTGTCTGAAGCAGGTCAATACCCATCACGTCCTCATTCTCCATGACACAATCATAAAGCCGCTTTTCCGTTTCTTCATCACAGGAATGGTCCACCATTTTATCCATGGCATCTTTGAAAATATCAAACGCTGCCTTTACGATAAATACAAAAATTACCAGACTGGCAATGGAATCCATAACCGGAAATCCCAACCGTGCTCCGCCGATTCCAATCAAAGCTCCGATAGATGAAAATGCGTCTGACCGATGATGCCATGCATCCGCCATCAGTGCACTGGAGTCAATTTTCTTCGCATAATGTCTGGTATACCAGTACATTCCTTCCTTGCTGACAATGGAAACAATTGCCGCAATCAATGCCAGCAATCCTGGTACCTGAAGCCCACCGTAATTACCGCTGAAAATATTTTTCAACGCTTCCGCACCAATTCCGAGACCTGTCATAAATAGAATCATGGCAAGTACAATGGCGGCCACACATTCCAGCCGCTCATGCCCGTAAGGATGCTCCTTATCCGATTCCTTTGCCGCCAGCCGGATTCCTATGATTACCACGATCGTACTGAACACATCGGATGCCGAATGAACCGCATCACTGATCATAGCATTGGAATTTGCCAGGATTCCTGCCAGAAGTTTCACGATTGACAAAACAATATTGCCTATAATCGTAACCATCGATACCTTGTTTGCAATTTTTTGAAAATCCGTTTCTGTCAAGCGGCTTTCCTTTGTCAGTGTTCCATTTTTCTCCATATTCGTTACCTCCTGAAAATAAGATATGCTGTTCACTTCGTGACCAGCAACAATAAGATAGCTCTATGGCACTTAATATATGTGGGGATTTTAAAAGAATTGCTTTGATAAAGGCAGGATTCTGATTTCCTTTATAGATATAAAAACACCCACGAATCAGTATAAGCAACTACTGTCCCGTGGATGAGAATTCCACTGTCACTCCTGTGACCCGACTCCATGACGTACCGCCACGGTCTGCTCAGATTGTACTGTAGATTTAATATGCAGTGCAAAGAGTGAATGTAGCATAGCATATGAGGAATGAAATGTCAAGAAACAAATCTGCATAAAAGCCCTGCACCCCTTTATTTTGGAGTTCCAGGGCTTTTTTTATTCACCTCTTAAAACCTTATTCAAAATCACACTGAACGGTTCCATAGCGTTCATGGCTTCTTCCACCGTGTTCGTCTGAGCTCCCACTTCCAGCAGCATGGAACGGGGACGTACATGGAGATTATACCGATACCCTTTCAGATAGATGCACCTTGTCAGTTCCGGATAGTATCTGGCCGCCTGAACAGACATCTGAAAAGCAAAGGCAAGATTATCTTCTATGTAAGGATTGGGAAGTGAATCCAGACTGCCATTGCTGACTGTTCTGCTTAACCCGTTAAAATACATAATCTGTGCCGTGGGCTTTCCATTGATTTCTGTCACCAGATGCCTGTCATCCGGAACCCCATCCCGGTGCAGATCAATCACCACCTGCACGGACGGGTTTTCTTCCAGAACCTTCTCTACCGCAGGTAATGCATAATTATATGCTTTGCTGCGCTCCAGTGTGCCATTTGCCATATCAAATGCATCCTTCATATGGATCACCTGATAACCAAATACATCTCTCAACAGGGATTCCAGATAATTGCCCACGCCAATCACCGTTGTATTTTCATCCCCCGGAACAGAATCTATATATCCCTCCTGTGAATGGGTGTGATAGATCAATATCTGTGGATTTTCACCATCAACTTCCAATGTAAGATCATCATCAAGCAAGGCTGCTGCGTTTAATTGGCTGGAATCAATGGTGGTATTGGGATCAACCACAAAAAAATGATTCAGGACATAATCAAAATTGCCCAGGCTTTCCTGAGAAAGATCCACTGAAGGTGCCATTTCCACAGCAGTTGTCCACGCCGGAAGCTGACTGTTCCCATTTTCTCCCATTTCTTCCTGCTGTGTTTGCTGATTTTCTGCAGATTCCTGTCCATTTTCAGCGGTTCCAGACTCTTCCTGCATTTTTTTTGAAATCTCCTGATAGTTTTCTTCGGTAACAGCATTCCCCTGATTTTCCGCCAGAAGCCGTTCCGTGATTGTTTTTCCGTTTGCATCTATGATTTCATGACAGGTACTTTCATCCTCCACAAGAATTTCCTCCTGGTTCTCCTGCCAGAGATAACCGATCAGCGGAATCTGTTTCCAGACACTTCTCCACACATTATCATTATGTTCCTCAGATTCCTCATAATTATAAATTGGCAGAAAAAGTGCAATCATATCCTCTTCTGCCAACTGATAAACATAACGAATTGTATCGTCTGAATTTTTCAAAATCTTTTCCCGAGCCATAATCAGTCCTTTTGCTGTCAGATAACCACCCAGACCTACCACCAATATCCACAGCAGGCTGTTGAGGATTTTTTCTGTTCCGGACACTGCATCACTCTCTCTCTGCTTTCAGGCATTTGTGCCGCTCAAGGCCATATTAATTCCCTCAGAAATCGTATAACTTAACATTTTTACTGTTTCATCCACGTCTTTGGGAGTCACAAACATACTATGCAGCTTCGGCGTGATTAATTCCCCTAAAAATTCTTCCATCTCCGAATCTTCCAGATTTTCCAGCAAATGTGCGATGGCATCATGAACAATGGTTGCCGCATCCACAACAGTCGGTACACCGATTCCGATCACAGGAATACCCAGTGTCTCCTTATTCAGCCCTTCCCTGTGATTCAGCACGCCTGATCCCGGATTGATACCGGTATCCGTGATCTGAATGGTACAGTTCAGCCGTTTCATACTTCGTGCCGCCAGTGCATCAATGGCAATCAGCACATCCGGTGCCGTTTCTTTCACCACACCCCGGATAATCTCCATCGTTTCCATACCAGTCTGAGCCATCACACCGGGAACCAGACTGCTCACCGCATGAACTTCTTCTTCGCCCATTCCTGTCACTCCATACTCCCGCACAATATGCCTGGAAATTTTCAGATTATGAACCGCCTTAGGTCCCAGAGAATCCGGAGTGATATTCTGATTCCCCAGACCCACCACCAGCACCGACTGATTCTTTTTCAGTTTCAACAGCTGCTGCAAATGAGAAGCCAGCTGCTCTGAAATTTCCCTGTGATAATCCATATCCGGAACAATCAGCCCTGGAGCTTCCATCGTCACATAAGTCCCCTTAGGTTTCTCCATCACTTTCGCCCCATAATCAGTCACAATTTTCACGACCGTTGTACGCAGTTCCAGCTCTTCCCTGTAATCCTCAGAAATCTCAACCCCTTCAATCTCCACATGATCCTTTTCGAATTTCTCTTTGCTCTCCACCGCAAGATCGGTGCGTATACGACTTGAACCAAGCATAACAGACTCCCTTCTTAACCTCCACGTGGGATGATATCATTCTATCTGATATACTTACCCAAATTCGTAAAAATATACTTTTTTGTAATTCTTTTGGAAGGGGGACGGAGAATCTATGGTATTTTTCAGAAGCAGGCCGCTCCTCCTCAACTCTGCACTAAGCGCGACTAATTGACGCTCAGGAGAGCCTTCGCGCCAAAGTCTTGCTAAGTGCATATTTTCGGACTCGCTTTCCCCAATGCTT
>JALERM010000150.1 GCA_022764165.1 Eubacterium sp.
CAATTAGCGGAGCTTCGTGCAGAATCAATATCTCAAAGTGATAAGGATGCAATTGCATTTGTGAATGATGCAATAGATAAGTTGAAGCTATCTGCATTGTTAAATGACATTGTGGTTGGTAATTTGAGAGAAAGTTACAAGGAGAAAGGCGAAAAATATTCAAAAGAAAACTACAGACATAAGCTCTATCTTAAATTATTATTGTGTAATTTATATTTTTCATCTGCTAGAATTTATGATTCATTTTTGAACATTGATGAAGCACAGGATATATCGGTGGCAGAGTATACTTTACTAAGACGCGTCTTAGGAAATAGATGTATTTTTAATTTATATGGAGACGTTAATCAGCTGGTATATTCGTATAAGGGAATTTCAGATTGGAATGATATTGCGAGTATAGTAGGAAACAATGTTTATGTCTTGAATGAAAATTATAGAAATACGCTTCAAATCACAGAGTCTTGCAATAAAGTATTTTCGTCAGAGGTATATCCTATTGGAGTTACGGGTGAACTTGTAGAGGAGAAGAACCTAAAGGACTCAGTAGAATGGCTCAAGCGAATAAAGCAGGAAAATGCTGATTATCGCTGTGCAATCATTTACAGACATGGAAAAGAAGGCATTGTTGAGGCTTTGAAATCTTTAATGAAGGACATGAATGTATCATGGAATATTGTAGATGATTCAAGAATTTCGGTGATAACTGTAGAAGTCGCAAAAGGACTAGAATTTGAAACAGTAGTGGCCGTGACAGACTCAATGTCAGTGAATGAACGGTATATTTCGTTTACACGTGCTTTAAGTGGGCTATGCGTTGTAGATGAAAAATTTGCAGATATAGTAAAACGTGATTTAGGCGAAGAGACCGATGAAATAGAAGAGCCACTTGTTATTGGTGAGGACGAGATTTCTAATGCTCAAGCGACTACAGGTGATGATAACAGCAGTAAGGAACCTTTTGTAAAAGCTTCCGATGAATCTGGAATATGTGATTTTGCAGAAGAAATCCTTAAAGGGATTATTGATGAAGCTTTTGAGTTGTCTGATGAACAAAAAGAAGTCTTAGAAACATTAAATAGTGGAATTCATTCTGCTTGTAATGGGCAATCTGGATCATTTAAGAGCATGCTCTTTTGGATTATGGCATTAAAGGCACGAAAGGATACTGGAAAACAATCTATTATTACTGCTAGTCGGTTGCTGCAGGAAAACGAACTTGTGTTAGCTGAACGTATGGGGTTGATTGCTGGATGCGTGGGTGAATCTGCAGAAGAATTTTCAAAAGACGTCAAGAAAGACAAATATGACGTGATATTTATCCCCTTTGAATTTTTGCAAGATCAGCGAGAGACATCTGCATTACTAAGAATTCTTGACGGTAAAATTAAGTATTGGGGTATTGATCATCCAAGTGCTTATGCTGATCAGTGGGATTCGATAAAAGATTATGGCATGTCGCTTAAGACAACCTTCTTCTTGATGTCTAAAGAAGGATTTGGAGCCATGAATCTTGAAGGATATCGATTGATGAATATGAATCGAATCGAAAAAAAGATTTCTGTTCAAAGTATAGATTGTATTTCGGAAGCTGATAAATGGAGTTGGTTTGATAATAACCTAAATTTGCTCGATGGAGTTGGAATCATTTACTGTAATGCTGCAGAAACATGTAAAGCAGTTAGTAAGTATTTAAAAAAGAAGAAAGTCAAAGCTCCGGAATATACTGATATTCATAATATTGAACTAATGCATTATATTATTAATTCATTTATTTCGGGTGGCGTGAAAATTATTGTCACAACACCTGATTTGGGAAAATACATATCTCATCATAGTCTTAATTTCATTATTCATTTTGATTCGGTGGATGAACAGACAATTAAGATTCATGGGGATCAGATTAGTAGCAGAGTGTTAGACGGAATAATGATAAATATGCAATAAAACAATAGTTGATCACGAAAGGAATAGTCATGATTACACCTGAAGAAAACTTAAAAAGTATTATTGAAGAACCATAGTGCCTGACACCAATGTGGTCAATTTACCATCAACTTAAGGGAACGCGTGTCTGTTTAGTCCTATGAAATACCAGATGAGAATGGAGTAAGGAATCATTGATGAAAAAATGACGCACTTTAACAGAGCTTCGCTGTAGCAAAAGCTCCTGCAGAGTATGATATGAAGAGGATTAGAATGATACTTTTTGGTTGTTAAAATGCGTTCGTCCTTTTGCCTTATTTTTCTTACGTCGAAATGATCTGCCGGGCATAATCTGGGACCTGCATCGGAGTGCGTCGGTATATAGTCGGTCAATAGCAGAAAAATCATACATGCAGCATAAAATTTTCGGAAGAATCAATTTCATCTGTCCAATGATAAATGCCCGGTTCGCCTGATAACGATACTTGTTTGAACTTTTTGAAGTTATATTTATTTCCTCGTCAACCTCATTTTTGATAAGGGAAGAAAGGTTAGAAAGAAGCATATTTATGTAGAATTCCTGGAACACAGAAGTTGTAGTAGCTCCTGAGAATTCTTCCATAGCCAGACGGCTTTTTAACTCTTTGTATTTTGTTTCCACCGGCCAGCGATAAAAATATAGTTCACGAAACATAGCCTGGGTAATTTCAGGATCGAAGATGTTTGTTGCAAGATATTCTTTTGTACCATTATCAAGAAGAACTTCTATGACTCTGATTTTAACATCCTGTGTACCATCTTTTGGATTGCCGGGCAGGACGGTGATCATGTCACCGGAGCATTTTCTGGCAATAACGTAATTATCTTTTAAACGCATAACGCAAAGGTGATTGTGTTTCACACAATAGCGAAACATGGCTTCGGAATAATAGCCGCGGTCAAAAATAACGATGCCGTTTTGATAGATATTCAAATCCTCAAGATTTTTAAGATGCTCCAAAGCGGCCGCACGTTCAGAGGCAAGATATCTGTGAAAGGAAGCATGCACAACATAGTCTTCAAGGACGTCATAGACAACGGAAGCAAGCCCCATGGTAAAGCGTCGTTCAGGATCCGGATAACCAAACATTTCACCGAAAAAATCGAAATTAGATTTTGAGTTGGGAAGTTCAATTTTAGAACCATCGATAGCAAACAGATGGTAGCCGTTCCAGAGTTTACGGGATGGAAGCAGCTTATAAAATAAGTCGACAGAAAGATAATAGAGCTCCTTAAAAAGAGACGGATTAATAAACTGTCTGGCTTTGGAGAGAGCCTGCTTCGAGATATCGGGAAAATCAATGGAACCGAGCTCACTGCGTATCCGGGCAAGGTTCTGAAACATAGAAGCTTTCGAGGAAAAAAGCAGATACAAGATCACATGATAGAGAGAAAGTTTCCGTTTACGTACAAAATGATTTTTTTCGCGATGAGGTTCCAGTTTATCAGGACT
>JALERM010000186.1 GCA_022764165.1 Eubacterium sp.
ATGATGCGTGTCTGTGTCCCGATTGCGTCCGTTGTAACCGTGCTTCCATGAATATCCAGAAGCTTTAACAGCTCTGGTATCGCCTTGATCTCACAATCCTTATTCTTTATAGGCATCTGCGCCACCACCAGTCCTGTCACCGCATCTATCGCATTCAGGATCATCGGTGCCCTGAAATCCTTCACTTTTTCCATCGCCCCACGCAGGGCTTTCCCATCAATGGAAAGATGGATCCCTTTCGTACTCACGATCTCACCGATCCATTCCATGAATTCCAGGGCAAACAGTTCCTCATCAATCCCCGACAGGATCCGGCATGCTGTCGATGGGGAAGCGATACCGTTCTTTAATAGAAGATATTCCCTCAATTCTTCTATATGCTTTTCACACCACTTCAGGCTTCTGCGTATAGTAGTTCTCCCCGCAAGAAAACCGCACACCAGGCATACCAGCACTTCCGCATGGTCATGTTTTGTTTTCCAGATGCATCTGGGGTCTGGCACCGCCCTCATAATCAGATCTCGTATCAAAAACATCATCCTCTGGAATTATCCACGGACCGTTCGGGCTCTTTCCAATTCGATAATGTGTTGTGAACTGATCAGAAAATGTAGAAAAAATCAAATACCAGTATTCACCCATCTGAAACAATACACCGGTCAATCTTCTATGGCTATTATTTGCCCCCAATCAGGAAGTAGGCTGTCCCGTCTACTTTTACTTCGCTTACGCTGGCATCTCTCCTACATATATTACAGGTGACCGGGGGACGGGTTCATAGTCACCCCACACAGTTCCCATTTTTTCAATATCCGCTTCTGTGCTCAAATAAATTTCACTCGTTTTTCGTTGACAAACATCCCCTGCAGCCGTTCTGCCTGGAATTTTTTGATAAACCAGTCGCATTTGCACAGGAACAGATAATATACGTTCTTTCCGCATCCATACATAGATTCGAAGTTTCCCTGGCCTTTGGCCAGCAGCAAATCTGCCTCCTCAATCTTCTGCCTCAGTTCCGGTGAGATACGGGAAAAGATGGTTCCGGCCACATTGTCACCGTTGCCGATGACCAGTGTTTCTTCGGTAAGTCCTGTCATCACCGCATCTTCCATTGTGGCATCATTCATGACTTCTTCCCCACGTACCACTGCTGTGATCTCAACCTGCGGATACTGTTTTTTCAGCAGCCGTATGACCAGCTTATCCAGTACGATTTCCCCGCAGTTATCCAGTACGTATACCATTTTCTTTGCCTGCTGCATTTCCCGGCAGAAGTTTCTGTATTCGTCTTCATCCAGAATGTCATTTTCCCGGTCGAACAGATCAAACAATTCCTCCTTATCCACACATTCCAGTGCAGAAAAATCAATATAATTTCCTACTCGTGCATACAGCAGTGCTGTTCTAAGCGGATCTTCACTGTTCAGAATCTTCTGCTCCAAATCTTTCTCAACATCCAGAAGAATCTGATTGAATTCTTTTTTCTCCTTCTCATATCCGCCAGTACCGCCAAAGTATTTTTGATATGTTTTCCGGATCTCAGCAGCCAGCCAGGGGGCACAGGCATCCACCTCGCTGTTCCCCACAATTCTGGCAAGTTCTTTCATATATTCGGATTTTAAAGCCTCATCATTAAATTTCCGTATATTCTGTTCCTGCTTATTCAGCAGACAACAGATGCAGGATGCATATAATCTCATGGTAATGTTTCCTTTCTCATCACATCTTGATGTGTACCGGTACTCTCAGTGCTTTTCCCAGACGGAAGGAATAAATATATGCCTCTTTCACAGGAAGATTTCTCACACGTTCCAGAGCACGTGCATAATACCAGAGCTGCTTTTGATATCTGTTGATCAGTTTTTCCTCTTCGCCTTTTTCCACATAATCCGTTTTATAATCTACCAGCACAAGTCCTCTATCTTCCTCAAAGAAAGCATCTATGATTCCCTGTACCAGTATCTGCTCTGTATCTCCCCACTCCGGATGGTGTTCACAGGCCGGTACACTCATTACAAATGGCTGCTCACGCCACAGTTTTTTTCTTTTCCATGCTGCTTGCATCCGTTTTCCCAGTCTGGAGGATGCAAACCAGGCAATCTGATTTACCCGGACACTGGCTGCCGCCTCATGATCCAGTTTTCCGCTGTGCTCCAAAGATAACATCTGCTGCCGGACAGCTTCTTCTGAATCTACATTGTCATAATCCAGTTCTTCCATCACTTTGTGGTAAGCTGTTCCACGGGCAACCCCTTTTACTTCTTCTTTCTCTGTTTTCATAAATGCCGGTATCGGCTGCTCTTCGGGAGTTTCTGACAGTATTGCCTCATCCAGGGTCTCAGCCTCAACGTGTGAGATTTTTACTTCTGTAATCATTGTTTCTGCCTCTTCATCCGGCATCAGGGCATATTCTTTTTTCAGTTCGGACACACTAACTTTGGCCGGAATCTCCTGCAGATCCGCATAAGGATATCGATAGGAAAAACGTTCTTCCAACTCATTTTTCACAGCCGCATCATACATTTTATCTGTATCCCAGTTCATGTATTCCTCATACCGCTGCTCCAGTGTAATCTGGCGTCTGAGTTCTTCTCCTGTCAAAGCCGCAGCTTCCACCAGTCTGATTTGAAATAATATTTTTTCCTGCAGTTCCTGATTTTGCAGCTCACACCACTCCTGTACACTTTCCGCCCCTGTCAGATCATACATTTCATACAGCTCCTGGAAAGCAGGATGGCGTGCCAGTGCCGGAAGCACCCATCCCCAGTAATCCTGTGCACTTTCCAGCATTCCGTAGGGAAGTTTAGAGGGCTCATAGGACAGAAGTCCTCTGTACTTTATCAGTTTTTTCTCAAGCTTGCTGGTGGTTCCCGTAAGAATCAGTTTTTCTTTGGCACGGGTCAGTGCCACATAAAGCACCCGGAGTTCCTCTCCCAGACTTTCCACACGAATTTGCTTCTGTATCACCTGACGCATCAGCGTGGGCACTTTCAGTCTGAGCTTCGGGTCAATGCCCTGCATCGCCACACCCAGATCCGGGTGAATCACCAGACCGGCATTGGCATCCATCATGTTAAAACGTTTTCCCATGCCTGACACAAATACGACAGGAAATTCCAGTCCCTTACTTTTATGAATACTCAGGATACGAACCGTATCTTCATTTTCACCTATGGTACTGATTTCCCCAAAATCCACTTCGTATTTGCGAAGCTGCTCCGTATAGCGGATAAAGTTAAACAATCCCCGGTAACTGGTTCCCTCATACTCCATGGCTTTTTCCACAAGCATCTGCAGATTGGCACGGCGCTGTATTCCGCCCGGCATAGCAGCCGCATAACTTTCATAACCGGTTTCCTGCAGAATCATCTGGATCAGCCGATGGATCGGTGTGTAGGGAACCCTGTCTCTGATTCGGTCATAAACAGAAAAAAATGATTCCAGTTTTTCTTTTAATTCTTCATTTTCCCCTTCTTCCAGGTATTTTCTCGAAGAATCATATATTTTCAGTTCAGGGCTGAAGATTTTAATCTCTGCCAGGTCTTCCGCCTGACATCCCACAATCGGCGACAACAGCACTCCTGTAAATGGGATTTCCTGCATGGGATTGTCACATATATGCAGATAGTTCAGAATCGTAACAATTTCCGTCGTTCCGAAATAACCTGTCCGTGAAGAAGCATGGGCAGGAATCCCCATATCCATCAATACCTGCACAAAGGTTTCCGCCCATCCGGATATGGTCCGAAGCAGGATCACACAATCTTGATACCGGGCTTTCCGGTAGGTTCCTGAAGCTTTATCCAGTACAAACTCGTGACCGACAATCTCCTTAATCCTTGTCCCCACGATTCTTGCTTCCAGTTCAATCGCAGTCTTTTCTTCCTGATCATCTGACAATTCCTCTGTATCCGTCTCTCCCAGCAATACCTCCGTACACCGGAACGCATCCATTTCTTCTTCGTGTTCCTCTGCTTCCGGGAACACTGCCCCCGGATACAATGCCGCCGCTTCATCATACTCCACATCGCCCAGATTTTTCCCCATGATCTGTTCAAAAATGTAGTTTACTCCTGCCAGAACTTCTTTGCGGCTCCGGAAGTTCCTGTGCAGATCGATTCTCTGACAGAGACTGTCTTCCAGCGTGTACGTATCATACTTTTCCATAAACAGTTCCGGGCGGGCCAGACGGAACCGATAGATGCTCTGCTTCACGTCACCTACCATAAAAATATTGTTGTGACCGTGACGCATCCTGGAAACACTCTGCAGAAGTGTCTCCTGTACCAGGTTACTGTCCTGGTACTCATCGATCAGAATCTCTTCAAATCTCTGAGAAAATTCCTCAGAAGCATCTGTGTAGATCAGTTCTCCATTTTCCTTTTTTACCAGGATTTCCAGAGCATAATGTTCGATATCCGGGAAATCTACAATGTTTCGCTTCTTTTTCTTTTCCGCAAAGCATTCTGCGAAATCCTCTGTCAGCTTCAAAAGCTGCAGCACCGGCTGACGGCAGAGTTTCATTTCCTGAAGAATTTTTTCCGTATCACCATAAAAATACCGTTCTTTCACTTCCTTAAGGATTTCTTTCATCAAATCCCGGTTTTCTTTCGTCTGCTGCCGCAGCCCATCGGACACAGCATCGTCTTTCTTTCGGGACAATACTGCAAATTTGTGATTTTGCAAAAGGCTGCAGCACCCATTAAAATCTCTGTCCCGGCAGACCTGCTGCAGATGTTCCAGCAGCATTTTGTCAGACCGAAGGGCATCCTCATACATATAGGGGCCGTCTATCTCCTGCAAAAGTTCCAGACTCTGCTCCAGATAAAATTCCGCCTGTTCCAGGGAGAGTTCCACATCCCGCCAGAGTTTTTCCATCCACCGGCTGTTCAGGAGTTCTTCCTCTGTTTCCACCAGATACGGTTCTTTACAGGTTTCCAGCCACTCCTGAGGCCATGGATTACTCATGGCAAAATCATATAATTTCAGAATCAGTTCCGCAATATTTTCATCTGACTTACCCGTGGCAAACACTTCAATAAACTGATGAAATTCAGGACTCCCCTCCGCATATCTGGCCTCCAGAAGCTCTTTTGCCACATCCATGCGAAGCAATTTCAGTTCCCCTTCATTGGCAATCCGGTAACCGGGATCCAAATCTATGGTATGAAAATAATTGCGGATGATATAGGAACAGAAACCGTCAATAGTCGTAATCTGCGCATTATAAATCAGCGTCTGCTGCCGCTGCAGATGTTCATTATCCGGATCCTCCTCCAGTCGTTTTTCCACAGCAGCCGTCAGACGTTCCCTCATCTCACCGGCGGCCGCTCTGGTAAAGGTCACGATCAGCAGACGGTCGATATCCACCGGATTTTCTTTTCTGGTCATTTTTTTCAGAATCCGCTCTACCAACACCGCCGTTTTACCGGAACCGGCTGCCGCACTGACCAGAATATTTCGATTCTTCAGATCAATGACCTGCTGCTGTTCTTTCGTCCAGTTCACTCCCATCTGCTATTCCTCCTTCTTTCCCATATTCTCTTTGCCGACTGCACAGGAATCATCCAGACACTCATTCAAACGTCTCCACAACTCTTCGTCCTGAAATACCGGAAGGTTTCTATAATGGTATCCGGGCAGTCTGTCATCAAAGCTGCAGGCTTCACGATAACTGCAATAATCACAGGCTGTCCGCTTTCGCAGACGGTAGGGTTCCGCCTTCACATCGCCATCCAGAATCTCTCTTCCCAGTTCTGTGATTTTATGATTCACATAATGAGACAGTGCACTGAATTGTTCTTTACTGGCTGTCTGCGAGTATCGTGAAAGACTGCCGTCTTTATTCAGGGCTGCCGGAATCACACTGGATTTATTTCCGGGTTCCAGTGTCTCATCCATATCCTGCAATATTTTCTTTTCTCCCCGTACCAGTCCGTTCACTTTCAGTTCCTGCAGTATCTTTGTTTCCAGCGTTTCTTCGTCCTCATCCAGTTCTCCCGCACACAGCGGATCCTTGACTTGATAATAGAAAATACCGGCAGGTTCCACCTGTTTATCGGGATGCTCCCTCTGCTCAATCTCCAGAGCTGCATTCATATACACTACAAGCTGCAGCTGCAGGCCATGATAAAGAGCGATCAGATCCAGAGAGGTATTTCCCGACTTATAATCAATCACTTTTATATAAATCTTATCATTTTCCTCATACCGGTCCACCCGGTCAATTCTTCCTCTCAGCCTGAGCTTCTCATCCTCCGACAGATCAAAATGTATCGCATCCAGCTGATCTTCCATGGCAAATGAAATCTCAAACTGTCCCGGTTCATACCGACCGCATTTTAACTGTTCCTGCAGTGCCCACACAGTCCTGCGCAAAATTCTCTTCACACGGGTAATCATGTAGCGGCTTCTGGCACTGCTTTCCAGAATCGTATTACCATAATCATGGATAATCTCATCCACACTCTCATCAATGAGTTTTTCTCTCTCATTATCTGTAAGATTTCTCCAGGACATACGATTTTTCTTCAGATTTCTGGCAAACTGTTCCAGTGCCTGATGAATCACATTTCCCATATCAGCCGCACGGAATTCGTACTCCTGGCGTTCCTGAATCTGCAGACCATACTGAAGGAAATGAGCAAAAGCACAGGCCGCAAACTGTTCCAGACGGGTGGAGCTGTTATCCAGCACGGATCCATACAGTGCTCTGGCTACACTTTTCCCAATCTTATCCACCGGCTTGCTGTAATATGCGGCCTTTATCCACCGGCTGCACTTTTCTTTCCACTCATCACTCTTCCAGAACCAGCTCAACAGCTCCTTCCAGTCCTTATCCGGTTCCTGTTCCGATGCACGGTGAAGTCCATCAATCAGTATCTCTGCTGCCGGTCCGGGCTGCTGAACATCACAAAGAGCCGCCTGTTCTCTTTCCTGAATGATAAGTCCCGGAAACAGCCTGCAGATCATGGGAATCAGATAAGCCGGTGACTGAGCCTGTCCCTGTCCGCTGGTTTTTGCGTAGGACAGATACAGCCGTTCTCCCGGTTTTGTCAGATTCAGGTAGAGATAAAATTTCTGAATATACATCACTTCCCGGGAACCTGGAGCCAGCTCCACATCCATTTTTTCCAGATATTCCCGGTCTGTCTCCGACAGAAGACCGCTGCTCCCCTGTTTTTTAGGAATGACAGAATCATTAACACCTGCAAAAAACAAGATTTTAATATCTCTCAGACGGGTTCGTTCCATGTCTCCCACCAGAACCTGGTCTGCAGACGGCGGAATAATACCCACCCTCGCCTCCTGAAATCCGGCTTCCAGAATCTGGCGATAATCGTCTGCCGAAATCACCTCATCACCCAGAATCTGAACCATTTTATCCAGAAGGTTCATGATAATTCCGTAAATCTGTGAGTATTCTCTGGCCAGAGCCATTTCTCCCTGTTTCTCAAATTGTTTCTGTTCCCAGGACAATTTTTCGTATATATTGTTATGGCAGATAAATTCATAAAGAATGCGTGTTCTCTGTTCCACAGTCATATGCTTCTGCCGCATACCTTCCACAAATCCATCTGTTTCTTCCACAAACTTTTCGCGGATTCGATTAATTTCCTCAATACTTCCTTCTTCCATTCCCCGATAGCGGCGTACCCAGTGCTCCTTCCACTGTTTCCAGCCCCGGATTCCCACAGCGATGCAATAATTTTCCAGCTCATCCGTTTCATAAACCGTCAGCCCGGACAAACCGCACCGCAGATAACGGAAAACACTTTCATAAGAAAATTGTTCCGTCAGCATATTAAGAGCAGCCCGCAGATATTCCACAAAAGGATTCATCAGCAGACTATGCTTTTCATCAATAAAACAGGGAACCCCACAGGCTTCCATGACCTGGCCGGCATACACGCCATAGGCAGGAAGATCGCCGGTAATGATGGCAAAATCCCGATACCGATACCCCTTTGTACGCACAAGAAACTGTATCTTTTCCACAATTTCTTCCATCTCTGCCAGCGGATTGGAGGCACAGAAAATCTGCACCTCCTCCTGTTCTTTATCATACGTTTGTCGTCCAAACCGGAACAAATGCTGTTCCAGAAATTCCAGAGCGGGTGCATGGGAAAAGCGGCTTTTAGATCCCGATGAAATCCATATGGGTTCTTCAATTTCCACACGTTCTTCTCCCGCAAGCCTGGTCAGCTGATCCATCATCAGCCCACTCATATGGAACAGATTCTGGAGACTTTTCAGCCAGGCTCCTCCGGTCATTTTTTTATCCAGTGTCACCGTCACCCATACTTTGTCAGAGAGATTGAGAATTTTTCTCATAACCTTATTCTGTATCGGTGTGAATCCGGTAAATCCATCCAGAATCACCTGACAGTTTTTCATCAGTCGGGATTCCCCGATTCTGTCACACAGTACATCCAGTACCTCTTCCCCTGTAATATACCGTTCTCTCAGATAATCCTGAAATCCCTGATAAATCATCTGCACATCTGTCAGCTTACGGGAAAGAAACGGATTGTCCCCGGCCTGCCCCACAATCTCTTCCAGCTGTTGGGGCCGGATATCATACTGCATCAGTTCCGATACCAGTGATTTCATCTGGCTGACAGTTCCTGTCTTTTTCAGACTGGAAGCCAGGACACCCAGTTTCTTCTCCTGCTCCTGAATCACCCGCTGCAGAACCAGCGTCTTTCCGATTTCTTCCAGAACCGGACGCTGTTCTCCTCCCACTTCCTGCATTACACGAAATGCCAGACGCTGAAAGCTGAGAATATCGATATTCATAATTCCCTGACGGGGACTCATGGAAACCAGCTCCTTCTGGGTCTGCATGGTAAACTGCTCCGGCACAATGACCAGATATGTCATTTCCGGATGTAAACTGGCCTCTTTTACAATATGTTCATAGATAAAGTGTGATTTTCCTGCTCCGGAATTTCCCAGAACCAATTGCAATGACATACGTTCTCTCTCCCATCAAAACATTTTCTATTCACAGGGATATTTCATTTTTGCCATTCTCCTTATAATCCTTCATAATTAAACAGCGGGATAAAACTTTCCTCTGCAGTTTCTCCCTCTTGAAAAAATCCCTGTTCAATCCCCAGTTTCAGTGCCTCATCCAGCACTCTCTGATACTCCCGCTTCGTTACTTTCCGGTTCAGGGGCGAAAGCCCGGCCACCTGTGAAAGCGGCGTATACTGGTTCATCACACTGATATATATTTTATTTCCATAAGTCTCATGTAAGTACCCAAGGATCCGGCGAGAATCCCTGGTATGTCCCGGCAGAATCAGATGCCGGACAATCACTCCTTTTTGTATGTATCCGTCTTCATCGAATATACAGGGACCTGTCTGCTCCACCATAGCCGCAAGAGCCTCTGCTGCTTTTTGAGGATAATCTTTGGAATGGGAATACATCGCTCCCAGTTCCGGATCCATGTACTTAAAATCCGGCAGCCAGACATCCACCAGACCATCCAGCATTTTTACAGTCTCCGGCCTCTCATATCCACCTGTATTGTAGATCACCGGAATCTGAAGTCCCTGTTCACGTGCGGACTGCAGTGCCGGTATGACTGCCGGAAGAAAATGGGTTGCCGTCACCAGATTGATATTGGCAGCTCCCTGTTCCTGCAGTTCCAGAAAAATCTGACCCAGCCGCTCCGATGTGATTTCTCTCCCGCAGATTCCTTCTGCAATCTCATAATTCTGACAGAACACACATCGCAGCGTACATCCGGAAAAGAATACAGCACCTGATCCTTTCGTTCCGGATATACAGGGTTCCTCCCACATGTGAAGGGCAGCCCTGGCACCCATCATACGACTGTCCATTCCGCAAAAACCTTTTTCCCCATTTGTCCGGTCAACACCGCACATCCGCGGACAAAGCTGACACGCACTCCAATCCAGAAGATTCTTCATTCATATCCTTCTTTCCTGCACATATACTATATTAAAAACGTAAGGGAGTGTGCATATGAGTTCAAAAACAAAAATTGTGGTATTACATATGAAAGAAGTGATCTATACAGCAATTTTTCTCATTCTTGCCATCCTGATGATCACTCTTCTTTTTATTATGTTCGGCCCCAAAAAAGACCAAGAAACGTCAGCCACCGCTGTGCAGTCTTCCGAACCTGCCCTTTACACTGCAGGTGTATACTCCACTGCCATCGAGCTGAACGACAATACCTTTGATGTACAGGTTACCGTCGACACTAACCACATCAACGCTATCGAACTTGTAAACTTAAGTGAATCCACCGCAGCCATGTACCCTCTGATGGAACCTTCTCTGGAAAATATCGCCACACAAATTTACTCCACGCAGTCTACCGATAACATTACGTATTCCGATGACAGCAAATATACTTCCATGCTCCTTCTGGAAGCCATCAAATCCGCCCTGGCAAAAGCTGCGCCGTAAAACAGGCGCAGCATGAATTTGCATTTTATAATTTTTCCACCTCATCCAGCCAGATTCTTGCACAGGCATCGCTGGGCATCCGCAGATCTCCTCTGGGTGAAACAGCTACAGTTCCTACCTTTGGTCCGTCCGGCAGACAGGAACGTTTAAACTGCTGCATGAAAAATCTCCGGTAGAAATTCTTCAGCCATTTCAGAATGATTTCCTTATCATATACACCCTCAAAAGTCAGACCGGCAATCCGATAGATTTTATCCGGCTCGTATCCGGCACGCAGCATATAATAAAGGAAGAAATCATGCAGTTCATAGGGGCCCACCAAATCTTCTGTTTTCTGGGCAATCTCCCCATCCTTCGGCGGAAGCAGTTCCGGACTGACCGGTGTATCCAATACATCCAGAAGAATATCGGACAATTCCTTATCACCGCAGGTATCCGCAAAATACCGCACCAGATGACGCACCAATGTCTTCGGTATGGAAGCATTAACTCCATACATGGACATGTGGTCTCCATTATAGGTGGCCCAGCCAAGTGCCAGCTCCGAAAGGTCACCGGTACCAATTACCATGCCTCCGGTCTGATTGGCAATATCCATAATTACCTGGGTACGCTCTCTGGCCTGACAGTTTTCATACGTCACATCGTGCTTATTGGCATCATGTTCAATATCACGGAAATGAATTGTCACCGCCTCTTTGATGTCCACTTCTCTCAGAGTTGCTCCCAGCTTTTTAGTAAGGTCACAGGCATTCCGATAGGTACGATCTGTGGTACCAAAACAGGGCATAGTGACTGCCGTGATGCATTCCCGGCCCAGTCCCAGATAATCAAAAGCCCTGGCCGTCACCAGAAGTGCCAGCGTGGAATCCAGACCTCCGGAAATACCAAGAACTGCACTGCGGCAATGAGTGTGTTCCAGACGTTTTTTCAGTCCCATTGCCTGGATAGAAAGAATCTCATCGCATCGTTTTTCTCTCTCTGCCTTATTTGACGGCACAAACGGTTTCGGCGGAAATACACGTTTCAGGTGAGTTTCTTCTACTTTCAGATTAAAGGATACCACACGATACCCCTCACGGTCAGCAGCAGGAAATGTGGTCATTTTTCTTCGTTCTGCTGCCAGTCGTTTCACATCCACATCCGCATAAATGGTCTCATTCCTGAATCGTCTGGCTTCCGCAAGAACAGAACCATTTTCGCAGATCAGATTATGGCCTCCGAATACCAGATCCGTGGATGATTCCCCTTCCCCCGCTGTGGCATACAGGTAAGCACAGACCAGACGTGCAGACTGTCCATTCACCAGTTCTTTTCTATATACATCTTTTCCGGTAATCTCATCACCGGCAGACAGGTTTACGATTACATTAGCTCCGGCGAGAGCATGGGAAATACTTGGCGGGCAGGGAACCCACAAATCTTCACAGATTTCCGCCGCCACTTCCATCCACGGAATCTGCAGACAGGAAAATAACAGCCTGGTTCCAAAGGGAACTTCTTCCCCTGCAAGTACCACTACCCGGCTCTTATCATCAGCCGCCGTAAACTGACGAGCTTCATAATACTCGGCGTAATTAGGCAGATTGGTCTTCGGCACCAGTCCAATCACTCTGCCATGATTCAGAACTGCCGCCACGTTATACAGTTTACACTCCACTTCCATGGGAAGTCCCACAAAAATCAGAGCATCCACATCTCTCGTCTGTTCAGCCAGCCATAAAAGTCTGTTTTTTGCACTTTCCAGAAGCACATTCTGCCAGAACAGATCACTGCAGGTATAGCCGGTGATACACAGTTCCGGAAATACCATGATTTTCGCTCCCTCGGCATCCATCTCTCCGATCAGACGCAAAATCTCTTCGGTATTGTGAATACAGTCTGCCACCTGAATCTTCGGTGTTCCGGCTGCCATTTTTACAAATCCATTTTTCATCCCGTTTCTCCTTCTCCCAAATCCGGGTTCCTATCTTGCCAGTTCCAGCAGTTCTTTCAGTTCTTCCACACTGAATGTATAGTTCGTATTGCAGAAATGGCAGTTCAATTCCACTTCTTTTCCTTCATCAATCATATCCTGCAATTCTTTCTCACCAATACTGATCAGAACTTTTCCCACACGTACTTTGTCGCAGTTACAGTAGAATCTTGTCTCCGTCTTCTCATTGATTTCCAGTCCCAGATTGCCCAGAAGCTTTTCCAGAATCATTTCCGGGGTCATGCCCTGATTCAAAAGTTCTGTCACAGAATTTACTTCTGCCAGATTCTTTTCCAGCTGAGCGATTACTTTTTCTTCCGCAAAGGGCATCAGCTGAATAATAAATCCTCCTGCCTGACATACGGTATTATTCTTCTCCATCAAAACTCCCAGTCCCACAGCAGATGGAACCTGTTCACTGCTGGCAAAATAATACGTAAGGTCGTCCCCGATTTCGCCTGTTTTCAGCTCCACCTGCCCCACGTAAGGCTCTTTCAGTCCCATATCTTTAATGACACTGAGAATACCCAGATCCAGTGCTTTTCCCACATCCAGTTTTCCCTTTGCATTAGCAGGAAGGATTACATCAGGATTATTTACATAACCCTTAACATTTCCTTTGGAATCGGCTGTTACCGTCAGACCGCCAATCGGACCGCTGCACCTGATCTGCAGGGTCAGCACATCTTTATCACCTTTCATCATCACACCCATCATGGCACCGCCAGTCAGCAGACGACCCAGTGCGGCAGTAGCCACCGGGCTGGTGTTGTGGGCATTCCTCGCATATTCAACCAGTTCTTTTGTTGTGGCAGCAAACGCACGGATCTGATTATCTGCGGCTGTTGCACGAACAATATAATCACTCATTACACATTCTCCTCTTTTTTGTTCTTTTGACATTCTCTGGCAATCAGATACACTCTCTGGCTCTCTTCACCGGGAGCCTCATGGGTAAATGCATCGTAGACAGTCACAAATTCCAGCCCCGCTTCCTGCAAAAGTCTGATTACCTCCGGAATCTCATAGGCTTTCTGATAATGAAATTCCTCGTATTTTCTATATAAGTCTTCATCTTCCGGCAGAAACAGTGTCAGGGCATACTCATTAATCCCGGTTTCTTCATCATAATAATTTTCCCAGATAAAGCTTCCCTCTTCCCTGTTCTCCGCAATCGTATCATCACCGATCACTTCCTGATATTTATAGGGAGTATTCAGATCAAAGATAAAAATACCGCCGGGATCCAGATAATTATTTACCAGCCGGAACACCTGCAGCAAATCCTCTTCCTCCAGAATATAATTCATGGAATCACAGACACTCACCACTCCACGGACAGTCCCATACAGTTCAAACTCTCTCATATCCTGCAGAAGATACAAAATATCATGACCGGATTCCTCCCGCTTTTCCATAGCCATCTCCAACATATCCTCGGAATTATCTACACCGATCATATCATATCCCTGCTCTGCCAGCAGCTCCGTCATACTTCCTGTCCCACATCCCAGTTCCAGAAGAAGACCATCCTCCACCCCATATTCTCTCAAAAGCTGCGTCAGATATACACTCCAGGAAGGATAGTCAATATTATCCATGAACATATCATACACGCGGGCAAAACTCCTGTAAGATTCTTCCATACACCTTTGCTCCTTTCAGTGGCTATTTTATCATATTCGCTTGGTAAGCGTCAACGTCCGACATTGGAGTTGACAGCATCGCATGGTTCTCGTAGAATATTAGTAAAACTATTATTTGGAAAGGATTCCTTACTTATGTCATCTCATGTACAAAAAGAAAACAAAATGGGAACCATGCCGGTTCCCAAACTTCTCTTTCAGATGTCGATTCCCATGATGTTATCGATGCTGGTTCAGGCACTCTACAATGTCATTGACAGTATCTTTGTCGCGCAGATCAATGAAAATGCTCTGACTGCAGTGTCCCTTGCATTTCCCCTTCAGAACCTGATGATTTCTATCGCAGTCGGTACCGGCGTAGGTGTGAATGCCCTGTTGTCGCGTAGTTTGGGTGAAAAAAATATGAAAGCAGTACAGGATACGGCACGAAACGGTCTTTTCCTTTCTGTAGCCAGTTTTATTGTTTTTGCTTTATTTTCACTGATCATTATCAAACCGTTTCTTTCTTTCCAGACCAATGATTCTCAGATTCTGGAATATGGAACTACTTACCTTCGCATTGTAACACTGCTTTCTGCCGGAGTATTCATGGGAATCATGTTGGAACGTTTGCTTCAGGCTACGGGACGAACTTTTTACACTATGCTGTCTCAGGGATTTGGAGCAATCATCAATATTATATTTGATCCGATCCTGATTTTCGGGCTTCTGGGATTTCCCCGCATGGGTGTAGCCGGTGCAGCAACAGCCACAGTACTCGGACAGTTCTGCGGAATGTTCCTGTCTCTGACTTTGAATATCCGCTACAACAAAGATATTAACATCAACATGAAAAGCTTCCGTCCAAACCGTAATATCATCAGCGGCATCTACGCTGTCGGTGTTCCTTCTATTATCATGCAGGCCATCGGTTCCGTCATGACATTTGGAATGAACAAAATTCTGATTCAGTTTACTTCCACTGCCACAGCAGTTTTTGGGGTGTATTTCAAGCTGAACAGTTTCATCTTCATGCCGATTTTTGGTCTGAACAACGGAATGGTTCCTATCGTCGCATATAACTATGGTGCCCGGAACAAACAGCGACTGATGCACACGGTGAAGCTCAGCATCATCACCGCTGTATGCGTTATGATGGTTGGAATTGCTTTGTTTATGCTGATTCCCGGACAGCTTCTGGGATTGTTCAATGCCTCTGACGAAATGCTTACCATCGGAATCCCGGCTCTCCGGATTATTGCACTGAGCTTCCTCTTTGCCGGTTATTGTATCGTTGTGGGTTCTGTTTTCCAGGCACTGGGAAATGGTGTATACAGTCTCATTGTTTCTGTCTGCCGTCAGCTTCTGGTCATACTCCCGGCAGCTGCACTCCTTGCAAAAGTTGGCGGACTTCACGCTGTATGGTGGGCTATCCCTATCGCGGAACTGGCATCTGTTACATTGAGTACTTTCTACTTCCGCAGAATATATAAAGAAACAATTATACCGTTGAGTGAATAACAATGCCCCGGGGAGTTTTACATTCTCCCCGGGGAAATCTTTATTATATGATATCCGCCAGTTATTTCTGTGCCCAGAAAAGCTGTATTTACCCGCATGGTTTCTGTTTCCTTACCATCGATCCAGATTTTCAGTTCCTGAGCGTAAGGAATACTGGTAACCAGATAACCCTCCTGCTCCACATAGACAGTTCCTGTTATTGTATCCCCTTTCACATCTCCCTGCCCAACGGTGACCGGAATCTGATATAATTCTTTATTCTGCAGCTTATCCATACTGCCGGTCCATACACGGATTCCACTGATATTGTATCGTCCCTTTCCCAGTTTGATATGTACTGTATTTCCTTCTACTGTCACCATATAGCAAAATTCTCGGTTGTGATTGGCATATTCATAATTCTCAGCCGACAATCGATTGGTCTGCTCTTCCAGACGGATATGCATATCTTGGTTTGGATACATATTTTCCACCTCAAACTTCACGGCTATCAGGGTATCCCCCTCTTCCCTTCCCGTCATCACTGCTTCTATTTCCACTTCTTTTTCCGAGCACATTTCATAAATATCTCCCTTTTTTTCGATAGACAACTCCTTGTTATTTATTTCCGGAATTTCTATACGGCACTCTTCCATTTCCCCAGCAGTCGGTTTTTCATGAGTTTTTTTCTCTTCATTCAGTTTCATTTTATTCTGAACAACCGCATTTTGCAGTAAGACCGTCTGGCATTCGGGGAAATCCAGTTGATAATAATCGTCTTCATTTATAACACAATTTGTCACATACATCATTGGAGCAACATTTCCATTTTTATAAACATGAAAAGCATCTGCCATTATATTGCGGTCATTTTTGTCCTGAGCACGCCAGATCTGATAACCATCCGGTGCCTTCTTCGCAATGACATATTTGACTCCCATAAACGTAAGAAAACACGGATTATCTGTCACAGGCTGCATCATGGTATTGCGAAGCGGCTGGTTCAATTGAAATGTCTGAGTTCTGAACCGGTAATAGTCTGAATTATATAGGGAAGAATACAGAGAAGTTGCATATTGCCTGCTGTTAAATAATCTGTTTATATTTTGAAGATTTTGTTTTCCATTTCCTGCCACATCCATACGGTACCAGTCTGTATCCTGCTCCAACACCTTCTGCACCATTTCTTCTATCTTTGTCTCAGTTTCTTTCATTTCCCGGTATTCTTCCCGAGAAATCATATTATCCATCTGTACATTCATGCTCCAGCCGTAAAAAAATAAAATGACACATGAAACTGCCAGAATCAAATTCATTTCTTTTAAAATCTCTTTTTTCCATGCTTCTGCGATTTTATCCTTTACAAGAAAGAGAAGAAACATTACGATACTTTCCGCCAGAATCCATATCCTATGTTTTACAAACAGCCCATGGGCTTCCCCCACACAAACTGCCGCTATCGTTATCAGAAACGGCAGATAGGTTTTCCATCCCTGACTTTTCTGTACACAAAACCGTTTTATTTCCAGACATACCAGCGGGAGAAATGGGATAAATACCTTGTTTTTATCATACAGTCCCCCATTCAACAGATAACCAAATGCCGGCACAGTCAATACCAAAAGTATACAAAATGAATTCCATTTCTCTTTCCATCCGGGAGCAGAAAATATCCTGCCCAGAAGTGCTGCCAGAGCCAAAGAAGAGAGTCCGATTCCATGAGCGCTATAAAGCAGCCGTTCCGGCTTCCAGGTAAACCAGCTGCCCTGTATTTTATGTATGATTGCTGAAATCCCGGATGAATCTGCACCTTCACGTCCCGCCAGCACAGATTTCGCCACTGGATATAAATAGAAAGAAAGGCAAACCAAAGCCACCAGAAACATGCACGCATATCCTGCAAATCTCTTCCCCGTTCCATTCTTTCCTATATAAGATTCAAAGACATAATCAGAGGATTTCCATCCATATTCACCCACCGCATAGATCCAGAGAACAAGTATTCCTCCGATACTGAAGTAAAAGCTGGTTAAAATCATTCCGCTAATACCAACTGCCAGCATCGCTCTTCTGTCCCTGCCAAAATACCGGTCAGTTCCCCAAAGTCCCAGAAGCAAATACGGCATATAATTGACAAACATTACCTGATTATAAGAATGGTAAACCATAGGGGCCGCCAGTGCAAACATAGCTGTACTTAAACACACCGTCACATCTTTCTTTTTCAGATTTTTCTCACACATCCAATGATAAAACAGAACAACAGATATACTATAGCTTAAGACACTGACCACCATAAGATATACATCCATATCAACAAACGGGAGCAGATAGGAAATAAGTATTGCCGGATTCCATAAACCATAGTAGGCAAAATTATAAATGTTCTGTCCGCCGCCCAGATTCCAGTACATCTGTGGAAATATCTCTCCGGTCTGATAAAAATGCTGCCGGAAACCATCCGGCAGCACGCTATGCTGAGAAATCCAATCAATCTCTGAGCCAAAGATTCCATATTGCCCGACAAACAGCCAGCAAAGAAGACTACAGAATCCCAACCAGAACCATGTCCACTGATCTCTGATTATTTTTCTCATGCTGTTTTCTCCTTTGAATGCCTGCATACTTTTCCACACACGGAATCACTGGACTCTTTGATAATAAATACCGGTCGGTTCTTAACTTCCAGATATGTTTTTGATAGATATTCTCCTATGATTCCCATAGAAATCAGCTGCAGGCCACCGACCAGAAGAATCACACACAGAATCAGCAGCAAACCCATCATCCTATTATTTCCTGTCATAAAATCAATTCCTGAAACCACAGCCATCACTGTTCCTGCCGCACATAGCAGCATGCCTGCTTTCAAAGACCAGCGCAGCGGCTCTGTTGTCATTCCCACAATTCCTTCTACTGCATATCCAGTCAGTTTTCGAAGTGACCATTTTGTTTCACCTGCACAACGCTCTGCATTGGGATATTCCAGCCATTTTGTCCGAAATCCCACCCATTGAAAGATTCCTTTGGAGAATCGATTGTATTCACTCAATGACAGCACTGCATCCGCCATTTGCCTGTTCATCATCCGAAAGTCACGGGCTCCGCTGACAATTTGTGTATGTGCAATCTTATTGATGCATCGATAAAATCCCCTAGAAAGCAGTGAGCGAATTCCCGGCTCCCCCTTCCGGTCACTTCGCCTTGCCGCTACACAATCCACATCTTCCCGATGCATGATTTGATACATCTGCAGAATCAATTCCGGCGGATCCTGCAGATCCACATCCATGACGACTATCAGATTTCCCGATACATTGCTGAGACCTGCATAAATAGCCGCTTCCTTTCCAAAATTCCTGGAAAATGACAAGTAACGGCACCGCCGATCCATTGTCGATATATTTCTCAAAATCTCCAGAGTACCGTCATTGGAACCATCGTCCACAAACAACAGCTCAAAAGCAATTCCCCTCATCTGGTCCATAACCTTTACCATTGCCCTGTAATACACCGGAATCGCTTCCTGCTCATTCAGACAGGGAATGATAATTGAAATCTTATCCATACTCCACACCTCTTTTTTTCTTTATTTTCCCCGGGGAGTTTTACATTCTCCCCGGGGCAATTGAAACAATTGGAAACATCAGCAATACTTTAAATAAGTCTCCGTCTATACTGATCTGCATGGTTCCTCCCATATTGTGTACAAAACTGGAGGCGATAGCCAGACCCAGACCATGCCCTTCCGTGGTTCTGGACTTATCTCCCCGCACAAATCGTTCTGTAATCTCTTCCGGCGAAAAATCCATCTCATATGCCGAAATGTTTTTCATTTCCGCAAAAACCTGGCCATTTTTTTCTCCGGCTTCCAGATAAACTCTGGTTCCTGCCAGTGAGTATTTTAATGCATTTCCCAGAAGGTTCTGCACCACCCGATACATCTTGTTGTTGTCTCCCATGAACGGCAGCGGATTTTCTGAAAACTTTGTCCGTATATCCAGTCCGCTGTCTTTCACATTATCTTCCATATCTCCCAAAGTCTGCTCCAGTAGTTTCCTCATATCCAGGCATTCCATATTCAGCTGTTCCACACCGCTTGTGGCCTTGGACAATTCAAATACATCCTGTATCATATTTTTTAATTGTTCCTGTTTCAGGGAAATGATTTCCACATAATCCCTTGCCTCATCACTGAGTTCTTCTTTTTTCAAAAGATCCGTGTATCCCACCATGGAAGTCAGCGGTGTCTTCAGATCATGCGACATATTCGTGATTAAATCGATTTTCAATCGTTCTGCCTGTACCTGCTTCTCCACACTTTTCTGCATGGCAAGGTGAATATTTTTCAGCTGTTCTGATGCCTCCTGAAACAAAGACTCTTTTGGTAGCTGACGAGCATTTTCGAGATTTTCTCCCGCATATATCGTGCGAATATGTTCCAGAAGAATCCCTACTTCTTTCGTTGTCTTATCATCCATTGCTGACCCCCAGAACAGTATATATACAATCAAAAGTAAAAAAACAGATGCCACCGCAGGACCATAACCCGACGGTATGATCAGGACTGCGGCACATATCAGCAAAAGAGCTGTAAATATCAGCATATACTTTTTCTTCTTCTGTACCAGAATTTCCAGAGGCGTTCTCATCCGAAATTCACGGATTTTTATCAAGGTTACAGATGTTTCCGGGAAGATTCCCAACAGTTTCTGACGAATCAGCAGCAATACTCCGCCCAACAAAAATACTGCGATCAGAAAAATGATAATCGTCATCTGTATCACTTCTACCACATTGTTGACAATCATCAGCGGAAATAGTAATCCACCCATGAGATATACATCCTGGGAAGACAGGATATCCATCCAGAGACCGCCTGACAGCAGAACCAGCAGAATAAGGATTTCTGTCCTGCACCGGTCTATTTTGTGTAGCTTCAGGTTTTCCCATGGTCTGTATTTTTTTATATATCCCCATGCTGCCGCACCACACACAATCCCCAGAATCACCGTCAAAAGTGCAAGTATGACGCTTGCTATCTGATAAAACATAAGCCCTGTTTCCGACCAGTAGTAATCACAGAGCTGATAATTGTAACAAATATCAGCAAAGGTAAAACATTCGAAGAATACGAATACCACCGCCACAAGAATCAGCTCCATTTGCTTTCTAGTCAAATTTTTCAATTTTGTATCCAATACCCCACACCACCTTCAGATATTTTGGATTTTTCGGAGTAATCTCGATTTTTTCACGGATTCTCCGAATATGTACCATTACCGTATTTTCTGCTCCGATTGCTTCTTCCTGCCATACCTGGGTATAAATATCTTCTGCGGAAAATACATAACCCGGATGTTCCATTAGGAGTTCAATAATCTTATACTCTGTAGCGGTCAGACGAACCGGCTCTCCGTCTACAGCAAATTCCTTTGTATTTTTATTTAATGTCAGCCCTCCATTTTTTAAAATATCCGAATCTCTTCCAACGATAGCCGCACCAAGAGAAAAATATCTCCGCAGCTGAGATTTGATTCTCGCCATCAATTCTGCTGTATTGTAAGGTTTTGTCACATAATCATCAGCTCCCATGGAAAGCCCCAGAACCTTATCACTCTCTTCCGTTTTAGCAGAAAGCATAATAATAGGAATATTATTCTTCTCCCGAATCTTCATCAAGGCAGACAATCCGTTCAGCTGCGGCATCATAACGTCCAGAAGAATCAGGTGTATCTTTTCCGCCATCATAATGTCCAGTGCTTCCAGACCATGATATGCTTTAAAAACACGATACCCTTCCATCTCCAAAAGCTTTGACAGAGAACGGACAATCTCTCTGTCATCGTCCACCACTAATATTTGATATGTTTCCATAATTTTTAACCTTTCCTTTATTAACTACTCTTACTATAGCAGGTAAAAACGCATATTCTTTAATAGAATTCTTTCATTTTTCTTAAACTGACAAAATTTCCCCGGGGATTTTTACATTATCCCCGGGGAAATTTCGAAATTCCACTAACGTAAGACGTACTGCTCCACCGCGTAAGCAACGCCATCTTCTTCATTTGATTTTGTCACAAATGCAGCCAGTTTTTTCGTTTCTTCATCCGCATTTCCCATCACCACCGGAAATCCTGCCATTTGCAGCATATCCCAGTCGTTGGCGGCATCACCGCAGGCCATGATTTCTTCCCGGCTGATTCCGAGAATTTTTCCCAGCGCCACCAGACCTTTTCCTTTTCCTGCATCTGAGGAATTGATCTCCATATTAAATGTGGTAGCATGACTGAATGCAAGACCCGGAAATTTTTCACGTATCTCCTGCATCTTTTGATCCCGGTATTCCGTATTTTCAAATACCATATGCATTTTTTCCATGCTAATATGTTCCCGCCTGATTTTCTCAGCAAGATGCTTTACCGGCTGCCGGGTTCTACGCATGTAGGATTTCAGCGCCGGAAGCATATCCGGATGATCCAGAAAACGGTAGGCATCCGCATCCACAAAGATTTCTCCATCATAGTACGCTTCCCATGCACAATGTTCCCAAGTACTCACTTCATCGATCACTTTCGCCGCTGTTTCCCACGGAAGCAGCTGTGCGTAGATCACTTTTCGTTCAGCAAGGTCAATAATCCGTGCCCCATTGGATGTCAACGCATATCTGACTCCTGGAATCGCCAGAAACTGTTCCGGAAGTCCACACTCCGGGCGTCCTGTGGCAGGAAGCACCACAACACCCTGACGGATTGCTTTCGTAAGTACCTCTCTGGTATGTTCCGTAATCACCTTTGCATTATTGAATACGGTTCCATCCAAATCCAGCCCAATCATACGAATCTTTCTTTTTTCCATCGTATATCTCCTCTCAGTCAACAGTGCTTATTCCGCAATGATTATTCTTCGTCGGAATCCCAGAAAAAACTGCAGGCACCCAGACCGGAATACTCTGCAAGCAGACCCAGTCCTCTGCCTGCCATAATCCTGACTGTTTCCAAATCCCAATCACCTTCCGTACAGATAGACTGTTCCCCCTGAAATGCCAGATGTGCGTCTATCAGTTCTCCTGTTGCCGTTTTTTGCAGTATCATCCGAAGCAGATCCAGCGGCTGGTCATCCTGTTCACAGAATGTCGCCGAATAATACGCGAGAAAATCCCTCTCCACCAGGTATTCTTTTTGTCCATGCGTGGTCACAAAGGAAAATGCCACCGGCTGAAAGTATGGCTGAGCAAGCCGGAAGATTTCCTGACGTTTTCTGCAATATTCACCTGTACGTTCATCCTGAGGACTCCATCCACACAGTACTGCCAGAATCAGACGACAGACAACACCCTGGTTTGCGTTTTCTTCCTTTTTCACACTATTCAAACGTGCCAGACTCTCTGTACTCTGTATTTTCTGTTTTTCCAGCTTACGTCCGCTCAGCAAAATCTCACTGACTGTAAGCAAAATCTTTTCTGCAAACGCCAACTCTCGATCAAGGGATCGCTGAATCTGTCTGCTTTTCCGCAGACAAGCTGCAAACTGCTTTTGTTTCTCTAATGTAAAATAAGGAATCTGCAGCCGCTCCAGTTCGCTGGCTCTTATGGGCCGTTTTCTCATATCGCCTTCTTTTCTCTCACCATATAGCACAAGCTGCAGCTGCGGAAGACCCAGGTATGCATACAAAACTTCCGGCAGCAGCTGCTCCTTCCGGGTTCGGATTCTGAGGACATTTCTTTCATAGGCAACGAGAACCTCCATCTCGTCCACCAGCAGCAGCCGTCCGTTTCTCAGCAAAAGATCATCTTCCCGTACCAGCCATTCCGCCGGCATATTCTCCGTCATATCCATAGATTTCCACTTTTCAAGTACAGCAGCTGTCACATAGGAATGAGAAAATTCTCCGCTTCGAATACACGGAATTTCTTTATCTTCGTCTTCATTTTTGGGGATGCCGCTCCCCACATTCTCTGTCAGGAATTCACGCAGAGGTAATTTTTCATGATACTGAGCCTCCTGACCGAAGATTTTCTGAAACATTTTTTGCTCATATGTGGCCATATATCTGCATAAATTCTTTTTCTTATCCACATAATTCTGAAATTTTTCCAGCTTATCCACAATTTTTCGCTGGGTATCAAGACTTTCCGGTGCATAGATGCGATATTGCCCCAGTGTTTTTCTGCTGATCAGAGCCATCGTGGTCTGATTGGATAATTTGCGGATTTTTTCCGCATGAAGCCGAAGAAAGTAGTAACCGTATAAAGGATATATTTTCTCCGGTTCAAAGATCAATGCTACAATCTGTTGATTTGTGGCCAGTTCTTTTCCGGCTATGCCCACTTTTCCTATCGTTCCCACAATCGAAAATAATACGCTGTCTCTGGGAACCAGATTTACCTTTTCTCTTCCCTCATCAGACAGGTACTCTGCAGCCTCTGTAATATAGCCCTGATCCAGATTCTCTATTTTTACCCATGGAGTTCCCACAGGTGCATAGTATTCTTTCCGCTCACGTTCCGGTGTCCGTCCGGATACCAGCCGGGCAACCGAATCCAGCTTATAGTAATTCCATTTTTCCTTTTTATCCATAGTTTTCTACCATCTCTATCAACTCACGCATCTGTTTCAGAGTCTCCTGCTCCATAGCTTCCAGCTGCCGCAGCATCTGCAGCGGAGATTCCTCTTCTTTTTTCATCTCTTCTGACCACGGCTTATATCTTCCGACTGTAAAATTGTAATCATTCTTCCGTATCGTTGCCCGATCTGCAAACCAGCAATGTTCCTGCTCCCAGACCTGAGGTACAGGATTTTCCCACTGATTCCTCTGCTCACCGCTCTGAAGGCTGATTTTCCATTGTTCTTCGAGATTTTTCCTCTCTTTCCAGCACTGCAGGAGTTCCGGAATCTGGCTTTCCTCCCGTAATTCTCTCTTTCTATCCATCGTATATCCGGGATTTTCAATTTCATAGAAAAATACCATCTGGTCAGCGGTATCCACCTTTCTTTTTTCAAAAATCAAAATAGACATTTTACTCATGGTATACGGCATAAATGCTCCTGCCGGAAGAGAAATTACCCCATGCAGCCGACAATTTTCCATGATACTCTGGCGTACCTTCATCTCAGCTTCGAACTTAAACAATGTTCCTTCATTGATAACAACAATCCCCAGACCATCTTCTTCCAGACTTTGCAGAATCATCTGAAGATACTGAAGCTGGATTTTCCGGGTCACGATGGGGAAACGTTCCTGCAGGGAAGCAGCCAGTTCTCCCACCGGAGGATTCGACACCACCAAATGATAAGTACTGTCTACAGATTCTTCCAGTGGATCCCGCATCTGAATGATTCCTTCCTGAACCCCTTGATAAAACTGCAGCATCTGTGCAATCACAGCCTGATCTTTATTGCCTTCCGTTCCTGTCAGATTCCAATTTTCACAGTTTCGATGAAGTGCCGCAAGAAATTCACCTGTACGGCAGGCCGGATTCCAGATGCGGATATTTTTATTTGACGTACTGTTTTCTCCCAGACAAATAGTTCCCAGCTGAACCAGCAAACCGGTTAAAGGCTCCGGCATCAAAAATATATCCGTATTCCCCATTTCATCAATCTGCCGGATCATCTCTTCCATAGCGGCACCATAGCAGGAGGGCATCCCTTCCCCCCATCGGCAATATCCGCCAAGCCAGTCAATGAATTTACATAAGGCTTCCATCCATGCGGCATTCTCAACAATTTTAGCCTGTTCCATAAAATGTCCTTCTTCCACGATAGACCCGCAGTACTGCATCTGATACTGTAACTGCCAGATTCTCTGCTGTCCCTCCATGGGTTCATCCCCCCGGGTCCACTCCATGGGAAATCCCGCATAAGGGAAATATTCCTGAAGTTTTTCATTTTTCTGGGATTCCACAAAAAGCTGAATATAGGTCAGATATCCAAACTGCTGAACAAAGCGAAGGGGTTTTTTCTCTTGTTCAATCTGAAGTTCTGACAGCATCCGACGGATATATTCTTTCATATTTTCAGTAAATTCTCTTGTATTTTCCATATTTGCTCCTGTTTTTTTATACTGTCCTTGCATACTGTATTTCTTTTTATTATACTATGAAATAAGACCGAAGTCCAATCTATGATGAAAGAGGTGATATCGTTTGATAAAAGAAAAAAAAATCCTGATACCTCTTGTTCTGGTTCTTTTGGTATGCGCAGCGGCTCTCACCAGGCTGCAAAAACAGGAGCAGACAGCTGGAGAACCTATCACCGAGACAGGATTTTACCTGAATACAATTATAACCATTTCCATTTATGATTCACAGGATACTTCCCTGCTGAAAGAATGTATGGATATCTGTAAGCAGTATGAAGAGCAATTCAGCCGTACCATTTCTTCCAGTGAAATCGCACGGCTGAATCGTGGAGAATTGACCGATGCCCAGGGAATTTCTCATCTTTCCCCGGACACGGCAGAACTGATTCAAAAAAGTCTGGATTACGCCAGCCTGTCCCAGGGAGCTTTCGACCCTTCTATTGGAGCAGTCTCCTCACTCTGGGATTTTACTGCGGATGAACCTGTTCTTCCTGATGATGAGGCCATCCAGCAAAACCTTCCGCTTGTCAACTATGAGAATATTTCTCTTTCCGGACAAGATATAATATATAAGATTCCCGGTATCCAGTTGGATCTGGGGGCAATCGCCAAAGGATATATTGCTGACCGAATCAAAGAATATCTTCTGGATCAGGACGTACACAGTGCCACCATCAATCTGGGTGGGAATGTCTTATGCATTGGATGTAAACCGGACGGTTCACCATTCAGAGTGGGCATCCAGAAACCCTTTTCTGACCGGAATACCTATCTTACAATTGTGGAAGTTGAGGATAAGTCTGTTGTAACCTCCGGCTGTTATGAGCGATATTTTGAAATGGATGGCAAGTTTTATCACCATATTCTGAATCCTGCCACCGGTTATCCTTACGATAACGATCTTGTTTCCGTCACCATTCTGTCCGATCTGTCTGTAGACGGTGACGGACTCAGCACCTCTTGCTATGCACTGGGGCTGGAAAAAGGAATGAAATTAATTGAAAGCTTACCTGACACAGAAGCTCTGTTCGTTACCAACGATGAAGAACTCCATTACAGCAGCGGCTTTCCACGCTAATCTATTTTTTTCTGTTTTCAAAATATATGAACGAGTCAATGGCATCCAGAATATCGGCAAATTCTTCTCTGGATGCCAGTTCTATATATTTTGTGAGGATTTCTTTCTCATTTTTCTTATATCTTCCGTAAAAAATATCGAACAGATTATGTCCCCGAAGATAAATCTTGATTTCCTCCATATGTTCCCGGATATCTTCCACGGTCTCCAGATTTTTCCCGATGATTTCTGTCAGATGCTTTCCACTTTTAATCTTCCAGAGATACTCTTTCCATTTTTTCAATAAAATCTCATAAAACTGTTCCTCAGACTTCAATACACCTACCCGCACCATAATTTCCGGGTTGAGGAAATAATTTTCAAAAGAATAATAACGCAGCACGAGCACATTCTGCGGCCGGACCCTGGGAAGTGCGTCCATATCTTCCCTGCTGCGTTCCTCATAATATCTGCACAATTGATGCTGTAGTTCTTTTCTGTCTTTCCCGTCACCATCACGTATCATCAAAAACTGGTCTTTCAGATAAATCTGATTGATGTACTTCAGATTGGCGTATGTTTTAATATTCGTACAGCTGTTGGTATTGATAATCGCAATTCGAAACAACTGACCGTTCTGATCATATGTTTCCGCATAATATTTTCGAATCAGTATCGGCAGACGACTTTTATCCTGCTTTCCCTCCACAATGAATACAAAGTTAACATTCAGCAGATCTACTGCCGTATAACCCAGATCTTCCAGAATCCTGCTGATATCTGTTCTTTCTCTCACACAGGAGCAGCCATTCTCATCCAACACCATCTGCCTGATCTGACGAGTATTAAAATTTGACAACAAATTGGCTGAATGGGTGGAAAAAATAATCTGATTTTTCTTGGAGAGCCGATAGAGAATCTGTCCTGCAATCTTTTGCATCTGAGGATGAAGAAATAGCTCCGGTTCTTCTACTACGATAATTCCCGGAGTCTGACCACTGCCCTGTGCATAGGTTTCCATCAGAGAAAGCATATAGACACTTCTCATACCTTTTGCCATTTTTTCCAGAGGCTTCGTCAGATTCTGACCGGGATCATACGTCTCCGTTGTCACCTCAAGCATACGTTCCACATCCCTGTTCATGGAATACCGGATTTCTTCCATTCCACCGTTTCTACGGAAATTCTCATTCATTTTTGCCGAAAAATCATCCAGATTCAGCTGATATAATTTGTAGTCCAGCAATTTCGCCGCTTCCAGTGCATTCAACTCACCTGCAGCCTTTTTGGAAATTACACCCATGCAGTCAAAACAATGCCGGCATTTCTTCGTCCGGTCAAACATGCAGACATCTGAACGCATTTGCCGGATCTGATCATTCTCCATCCACAGAAGAATATCTTTCTGAAATTGCCGCAGATTTCTCTGGACATCAATATAATAAATCTGAGGAAATATCTCCCTGATATAATGATTATTTTTCTTAATACCGTCAGAATAAATTCTCTCCCCGCTCCATTTTGCCATGAACGTAAAAGACAAAACTCCCTCCTTGTATGACGGCAATTTTTTACAAAAATCCTCCAGCCATGCATCAAATCTGCGATATCTGCTGACCAGCCCCTGTCTCTGAAAAGAATACAGGTCTTCCTTCGTTATCTCCAGCTCTACTTTTACACTGACAGGTGGATGCCCTTCGCGAAAGTCCTCCGGCTGAATCTGATAAGTTCCCCCTACGGCCCGGGCAGCCTCAAGAACAGCAGTTTTACCGGTACTGTTCTTCCCCACCAGAATCAGAGCACTTTCCAGACGATTCAGGCATAATTCACGGATGGACTTGAAATTCTTAATTTGCAGCTTACTAATTTTCATACCCGCCTCCATTGCCACCGATATTCTATATGCCTATTATACATCCACTCAACAAGAATTGCTATTTTTGAAATAAATATTATTTGCCTAAATGTACAATATCTATCTCTCACCCACGCATTTTGTTACATTGGAACAGAACAGGAAACTTCTTATCATTTTTTCAGGAGCATTGGGGAAAGTGAGTCCGAAGATCCGACGCTTACGGAGACTTTGGCGCGAAGGCTTTCCTGAGCGTCAATTTAGTCGCAGTTAGCGGCTAGCTGAGGAGGAATGGCCTGCTTCTGAAAAAATGATAGGAAGTTTCCGTCCCCTCCAAATTAACAAAAAAGTATTCTCTCTGCTATCTGCTGTAGTTTCTGTGCCCGGTTCCCGAATATCCGTACTGCAAGATCTCCGTATGCCAGCCTTGTCACACCGCCTTCGCATTCTTTTTCCGCATCCAGGATTGCTGTTATTTTTTCCTGTATTTCAGGTTGTGATATGCTTGCAGACAGGAATATGTTTGCCATGTGGCTGTATCCTTCGTACATTCCGATTCCTTCCATGGGCATTTTTTCAGGTTCGTAGCAGGTATTGTCCCGATATATCAGCTTTCCTTCGCGATAGATTTTTACCTTTGACGAGAACCGCCGATATGCAAAGCGTTCTTCATGGGCATTTCGGCCGCAGGATAGGATTTCCAGCAGGAATAAACGGGACGTTTCATCAGCAAGGTGTATGGTCATTTCACTGTCAAATGCTGAATCCGCAAACGGTATGACCGGCTGAGGATAGTAAGTTAGAATCGCATGGGGAGCCACCTGGATCTGTATCTCGCGGGAAGCGGAACCGCCATCCATTTTATGTATTTTTTCAAAGGACTGGGATAAGATTTCCACATCCGTTCCTTCTCCGATCTGATACGTAAACTGCTGCCGGTCCCCTTTCATAATTCCTGCCGATGCGCAAAGCGGCATCACCTGGATTCCTCCGTTTTCTTTCTGAAACGGTGTCATGATCTTATACGGAGCTGTAAAAGAAACATCATCCAGTATGGTTCTGCCATTCCGGTTCGATGCTGACAGGGCGATCCGGGATACCCGGCCAAAGGGATTATCTGTATGTATCTCAGTCATATATTACATTCCTTCCAGCAGTACATTTTTCTGAATCCATTCTACTACATCATCCACATGCTCATCCCCGCGGATATTGGTGAAAATAAAAGGCCGCTGACCACGCATTCTCCTGGAATCACGTTCCATCACCTCAAGGCTGGCACCAACATAAGGAGCAAGGTCAATTTTATTGATAACCAGCAAGTCTGAACGGGTGATTCCCGGTCCACCTTTTCTCGGTATTTTATCGCCTTCTGCCACATCAATAACAAAAATCGTCGCATCCACCAGTTCCGGGCTGAAAGTAGCTGACAGATTATCTCCACCACTTTCGATAAAAAGGATTTCTATATCCGGAAATCTCTCCATCATTTCATCCACTGCTTCCAGATTCATGGATGCATCCTCACGGATGGCTGTATGAGGGCAGCCACCGGTTTCCACGCCGATAATCCGTTCCACAGGAAGCACACTGTTTTTGGCAAGAAACTGTGCATCTTCTTTTGTATAAATATCATTTGTGATAACACCCAGACTGTATGTTCCGGCCATTTTTCTCGCCAGTGCTTCAATCAATGCTGTTTTTCCGGAACCAACCGGTCCGGCAACTCCTATTTTAATATATGACATCTCATTTTCCTCATTTCTTCAAGTAATCCTCTGCAGTTCGCCGAAGGTTTTGTTTATGTTAAAGTCCTCAGGACATATAAATTCTTGAATACAATTTTTCATGTTGTATTCCGCGGATATCAAATCCCGGAGCTGACAGGCACAGGTCCTCACTTGTTCGTATTTTCACATCCGCAAGTATTTTCTCAAAGCATTGGTAGCAGCCGCTGAGCAGCTGCTGTCCTGCTGTCTGGCTGAGTGGAATCGTCTTAACACAGTTAGTTACCATGGCAGAGGTCTGTGCATAAAGATAATGAGATAATATCTCATCCAGCTCCAGATCTAATGCTGCACAAAAAACGCCATATACACAACAGTGACTGGTTGTTTTTCCTTTTCTCGCATCCAGATACTCCCGGAAAATTCCCGCATCTGTAATACTAAGATGCAGTTTTTCAATGGTTTTCACAAACCGTGAGCCCATTTTCCGGACAGCTTCCCGCTGTTCAAAAGGGAGACGGGATACTTCCAGAATCTCTTCAATATCCAAAATAGTTTCCAGGTCACTGTTCTGTGCGGCCTCAAAAGAAAGCCGCACTGCCAGTAACTCTGTGTAAGCCAGATTCCACACTAATTTGTTGTGAATATATTCTTCCGCTGTTTTCTCATCATGGACAATTCCTTTTTGAATATAGGTTTCCAGCCCCTGAGAATGAGAATACGCACCGATAGGAAACAGTGCATCATTTACCTGCAGAAGATAAAACAATTTTTCTGACATCACATTCTCCTTCTGTTTTCAGTGATGATGATTATGAAGGGAGGCAGAAATTCGTCTGTCAAAATCCAGTTTTGCGATTTTCTTTTCTGCTGTCACTCCATGGATTTTCGACAGCATGACCAGCATCGGCTCATTATAGATTGTGATAAATGTGTCTTTTTCTCCCCAGAACAGAGGGGCATGCCGATTTCCAATTTCATAGCAGACTTTTGCGGCCATTTTTTCATGTCCGGGAGCAAGTGCAATTTCAATAATCTCGCAGGGCGGTGTATTGACAGCCACAATCACAGTCTCGTCCTGATAAATAACATCCCCCTGAAAAAGTCCACGGGATAAAATGGAATCATCCATTCGTATTCCCACTTCACGTCCCTGATCTGTTATTTTTTTATGTATTTTTTTGAATGCCTCATGCCATTCAATATCCACATATTCTACGGTTTTTCCGGAAACATCCAGATCTTCCAGCTTTCCCAAAACCTGTTCACACAGCATCGTTTGTTCTCCTCTCATTCAAATCTGCAAATTCATCACCATTTGCCAATCAGCAGCAGTACTCCCGGAATCCATGCAGTCACAATTCCTTCAAATACCTGCAGCATCGGAACGAACTTGCCCAGTTTTTTACCCATGATATCTTCTACAAAAGCGGTTCCCCACAGGATTGCCCAGAGATACCAGATGGCTGCCCATCTCCAGTCCGCAGTAATTCCCAGTGCAGCACTTCCTGTAATACCTTCTATCGTACCGAAGATTACAGCATTGACTGCCACAAAGGTGGAAAACCAGGCAAATGGAATCGGGCTTAATTTTAATAAGTTATTAAATGCTACAAATAAATAGGTAAAGCAGAATAACAGACCGGTTCCTGCCGCATAATAATTTCCCTGAATCAGGTTCACAAAGTTGATAAACAGAGACAGACCGCCGGTGAGAATATTCATGACGGCAGCTGATTTTCCGTCTACCTTATAAAGATTGCACAACCCATTATTGATCAGGACAATACCTACAAATAAAAGACAAACACCTAACATACATTTTCCTCCTATTAAAACAGACTGTACAGCTGGGTCAGAGGAAGCTTCTCGGCAGGTTTGGAAGTTACAGTTTCGCCGTCCACAGTTACCTCATAGGTCTCCGGATCCACGGTGATCACCGGTGTACGATTATTAAATACCATATCCTTTTTGCTGATATTTCTGCATCCGCTGACAGGCACTACCGTTTTTTCCAGTCCGTACTGACCTTTCACATCCTCATCCATAGCAGCTTTGGATACAAATGTCAGACAGGACTCCATTTTTGCTTTTCCATGTGCCGCAAACATCGGCTGATAGAAAATCGGCTGCGTGGTTGGAATAGAAGCATTGGCATCACCCATTTTAGAAGCAATAATCATGCCGCCCTTGATAATGATGTCGGGTTTTGCGCCAAAAAATGCCGGATTCCACAGGACCAGATCCGCAAATTTACCCTTTTCCACAGAACCTACATACTGGGAAATTCCGTGGGTAATTGCCGGATTGATGGTATATTTGGAAATATAACGTTTTACACGGAAGTTATCATTTCCATGGCCTTCATCCTCCGGAAGCGCTCCTCTTTCGTCTTTCATCTTGCTGGCTGTCTGCCAGGTACGGGTAATTACTTCACCTACACGGCCCATCGCCTGAGAATCGGAACTCATCATACTGAAAATTCCCATATCATGCAGTACATCTTCCGCTGCAATAGTCTCCGGACGGATTCTGGAATCTGCAAATGCCACATCCTCCGGGATTTTTTTATCCAGATGATGACAAACCATCAGCATATCCAGATGCTCGTCCAGTGTATTTACTGTATAAGGCATTGTCGGGTTGGTAGAAGACGGAAGCACATTACCTGCTGCTGCCGCTTTGATAATATCCGGTGCATGGCCGCCGCCTGCTCCTTCTGTATGATAGGTATGAATGGTTCTTCCGCCGATCGCAGCCAGTGTATCTTCTACACAGCCACCCTCATTCAGTGTGTCGGTGTGAATAGCCACCTGTACATCGTACTCATCTGCCACATTCAGGCAATGATTGATAACTGCTGGTGTTGCACCCCAGTCCTCATGAATTTTCAGTCCCATAGCACCGGTTTTTACCTGCTCGATCAGAGGCTGTTCATCGGAACAGTTTCCTTTTCCAAGGAATCCCAGATTCATGGGGTATTCTTCCGCAGCTTTCAACATCATTTTCAGGTTCCAGGGTCCCGGAGTACAGGTTGTAGCATTGGTTCCATCTGCAGGGCCTGTTCCGCCGCCAATCATGGTAGTAACACCACTGTACAGTGCACAGTCAATCTGCTGCGGACTGATAAAATGAATATGGGTATCTATTCCACCGGCAGTGACAATCATTCCTTCTCCTGCCAGTGCCTCTGTGGATGCACCGACTGTCATCCCCGGTGTCACGCCATCCATAATATCTGGATTTCCTGCTTTACCGATGCCTGCAATTTTGCCATCTTTAATACCGATGTCTGCCTTGATGATTCCTGTGGAATCTACGATCAACGCATTTGTAATGACCAGATCCAGATCTCCGTCTCTGCTGCAGGTTTTTACAGACTGTCCCATACCATCACGGATGGTCTTGCCGCCTCCAAATTTTACTTCATCACCATAGGTGGTGTAATCTTTTTCAACTTCTATCACAAGACTGGTATCAGCCAGACGAACTTTATCCCCTGTGGTGGGGCCATACATAGCAGCATATTTGCTGCCTGAGATTTTTACGCTCATGGTTTTCCCTCCTTAATCACATAAAGCCCTTCAGTTTTGCATTTTCCACTGAAGCTTTCTTTGTATCTTCTGCTGCACGGGCACAGGTCAGATCGTTCAGACCAAATACCCTCTTTCTTCCGCTCATTGCTGTCAGCTGTACTTCTTTTTCCTCTCCCGGCTCAAAACGTACGGAAGTACCGGATGGGATATCCAGATGAAAACCATATACTTTTTCTCTGTCAAAAGACAGACACTTATTTACTTCAAAGAAATGATAATGAGAGCCTACCTGCACTGGACGGTCACCGGTATTTGCCACTAAAACGGTCACCGTTTCTTTTCCTTCATTTAATGTAATCTCCCGGTCTGCCGGAATAATCTCGCCAATTTTCATGCTATTACCTCCTACTGAATCGGATTATGTACAGTTACCAGTTTGGTTCCATCCGGAAATGTAGCTTCCACCTGAACTTCACCAATCATGTCTGCAACACCTTCCATCACATCATCTTTCGTCAGAATCTTTGTTCCAAGCTGCATCAGCTCTACCACAGTTTTTCCATCTCTCGCCAGTTCCAGAAGTTCGGAACTGATATAGGCAAGAGCCTCTACATAGTTCAGCTTCAGACCTCTTTCCTTTCTTTCCTTTGCCAAATTACCGGCCATGTGGAGCAATAGCTTCTCCTGTTCTTTTGGGTTCAGTCGCATAATAATCCTCCTCTCAAAATTGTAAAATACCAGTTTTGAATTTTCTGCATAACAAAAAAGCAGGCAACGAAGTGTTTGACTCCATTGTCTGCTTTTCTTGCCGTTTGGTATTTTATAAGATGTATTATAAATTGAATCCGCGATACCGTCAAGTATTTTTTCGCATATCTCCATTTGCAGGATTATCAAGAAGAACTCCCGTCTCATCAAATCTGGAGCCATGGCAAGGGCAGTCCCAGGAACGCTCCAGGCTGTTCCATTGCAGTGCACATCCCATATGCGGGCATCGTCTGGGAGTAACTGTTATCAGATTTTTGAGTGCTTCACAGCTATTATAAAAAAGCTGCGGCTTCATCATTAGTGACCTTATTGCAGTGCTTGCACTGTGTGCAACTTTTTATAGTCTTGGTTACATGCATGGAAAGCATGATTCCAAGACGCAAAAATAACCGCCCTGTCCTGAGAAAACTTGAGCGGTTATTTTAATAACTAAACAATATATCAGGTGAACCGTCATCGGTAGCACCTTTTCTATTATTATATTAACACCTCTTTTAGAATATGTAAACACCCAAATTTCCCCGGGGAAAAAGTAAAAATCCCCGGGGAATTTTTCATTCTACCCCATTCTTCGCACAGATATCCTGCAGACAGCACCGATCACAGTACGGTTTTGTTCTCGCCGTGCAAATGTCTCTTCCATGGAACACCAACCGGTGACAAAAATCACTTCCCTCTTCCGGTGGAATGATCTTCCATAATGCCATCTCTACTTTTTTTGGTTCTTTGATGCCATCTACCAGTCCCATCCGGTTGGTCAGACGGATGCAATGGGTATCGGTAACGATGGCAGGTTTGCCGAATACATCTCCCATAATGAGATTAGCACTTTTTCTCCCCACGCCGGGAAGTTTCAGAAGAGCATCAAAGTCATCCGGTACGTGACCGTCATATTGTTCATCCAGTATTTTCATGCAGGCACTGATATCCCGGGCTTTGCTTTTTCCCAGTCCGCAGGGCCGAACGATTCGCTCGATATCTTCCACATCTGCCTGAGCCAGAGCTTTTACCGAAGGATATTTTTCATACAGGCCTTCCACCACTACGTTTACCCGGGCATCGGTACACTGAGCCGCCAGACGCACACTGACCAGAAGCTTCCATGCCTGATCATAGTCCAGAGTGCATCCCGCATCCGGATATTCCTTTTTTAACCGTTCAATGATTTCCAGTGCTAATTCTTCTTTTGTCATAAATACTCCTGTTCACCTCTATTTTATCTACAATCCCTTCCACACTCACTCCCGGATGTGTGACCCGGATTCTGCAGATTTCTTCTGCAAATTCCGGATGGATTTTAAGTTTTTTACTGATACTTTCCACACTCTGCCCTTTATCCATCCGTTTTATGATCTCCTGTACAATACCGGACAGATTTTCCTGGGGGATTAATCCCTGAGGCGGTGTTTTCTGTAAATGTTCTGCTCCGACAGTTGTATCCTGGGGGATTTCTATTTTTTTTACCCACCATCCGCTGTTTCCGGGCTGCGGTGTCTCTTCCAGATAAAGAACCGCCATTGTAATCTCCTGATGGAATCTGCGTTTTCCGCAGCTTCCCGGATTCAGCCACAGACAGCCATCTTTTTCTTCCTCCAGATATTTGTGAGAGTGTCCGCAAATAATAATCTGTGTATCTTTCTGGTTAGCCGGCACATCTTTTTTATTATGTACCAGAAAAAAATGTGCACCTCCCAAAGTAAATTCCATGGTAAGCGGAAGGTCCATTGCCCAGGCTTTGTCATTATTTCCCCGGACCACATAAAATGGCTTGTTTCTTCCGGAAGCATCCCAGATCTGATTCAAAATTTCCCGGCTGTTGATATCACCGGCATGGATTGCTCCGTCACAATCATGCAGAATTTCTATCACTTCCGGTCGGAGAAGTCCGTGAGTATCGGAAAGCACCGCTATTTTTTTTCCTTCGAATGTTCTCATGGAAATTCCGGGATTCTCTACACATGCCCGCTGAAATACCAGATATACACGCCTGAAGTAGATTCCGGCATGTTCTATATTATCCCACAGAATTTCTGTGTTGTCCATTTCAGTCAGACAATCATGAAGTGCATCCAGATTCTTTCCATAATGTTCCGGCAGCTGCAGCATTTCCTTCAGATATTCATGCGATTTTCCTTTTTCCTCTATTTTTCCCGCATCTAGTATGACTTTCATTCCTCTTCTCCATATAACAGTGTAAATTTCTCATAGTGATCTTCCGTATAGTAAATCAATCCATCGTTGGAATAAACAATCCGTTTTGCACCCCGGTAACCGCCGTCACTGTCAATATCACATTCGTGATACTCCCGTCCTTCTGCCTCAGGCAAGATACCTTCGTAATTGCCAAAGTAATCACCGCCGATACTTTTTCCGGGAGCCACTTCTCCAAGATTTCCTTTCTGGCTTTCCCAGCCCAGAGCCTTCGCTTCTTTCTTTGTAATAAAATTAGAAGGCAGATGTTGATAAAGATAAAGGTATGCCGCCACATCATCCCGGGATGTGTACTCACCATCTTCATCTATGGATGTGTCCGATAGTATCTCCGATGTTAATTCTTTGTCCGATTCCGCATCGGATTGTATTTCCGAATCTGATTCCTTATCCAATTCTGTATCAGATTCTTCTGTTACAACATAGCTATCTTCTGTCTCATCAGATGGTGTATCCTGGACTTCCACAGATACACTGCATCCGCCCAGCAGACTGAGCACAAGCACCAAAATACTCAATATATAACGTAATTTCTTTTTCATTTTGCGACACTCCTTTTCTACAGATTATCCGGTCCGAAGCTATCCGGCAGTATTTCCTCCAGTGTCCGCTCCTCCCAGCCGCCATTTCCATCTTCCAGGATTACCCGGAAAGTTTTTGGATCAACAAACTCCCGCAGAACCTGTCTGCAGATGCCGCAGGGCGGACATGGAACTGCTGTTTTTTCCCCTTCTTTTCCGCCCACAATGGCTATCGCCGCAAATTTCCGTTCGCCTTCCGATACTGCTTTGAATACCGCTGTACGTTCCGCACAGTTTGACGCACCATAAGAAGCATTTTCCACATTACATCCCGTATAAATATCGCCATGTTCACCCAACAGGGCTGCACCAACCTGAAAATGAGAGTATGGTGCATAGGCCTTTTTTCTCACCTCACAGGCCTCATCCATCAAAGCTTTTTTTACAAGGTAATCTATATGTTCACTGTATTTCATGATCCTTTCTCAGCTCCCATCAATCCAATCGTCTCAGTTACCAGTCTGCAAAACTCTTCTGCCACACGGTCTGCCGTTTCCTGTACTTCTTCATGATTTAAGGGCTGACCGGACATTCCTGCTGCCATATTTGTGATGCAGGAAATACCACAAACCTGTAATCCCATATGGCGGGCAGCCACCGCCTCACAGGCTGTACTCATACCCACAGCATCTGCCCCCATGGCACGGCACATACGAATCTCTGCCGGTGATTCATAGCTTGGCCCTGTCAACTGCACATACACTCCCTGTTGGAGGGAAACGCCTGTATTTCTTCCGGCCTGCAAAATGATTTCCCGCAGCTTTCTGTCATAGATTTCACTCATATCCGAAAATCTTGTCCCCAGTTCTTCCATATTAGGCCCAATCAGGGGATTCGGTACCATAGAAGCAATATGATCGGTTATCACCATCAGAGTGCCCGGATTGAAACTGAAATTCACACCCCCTGCCGCATTGGTCAAAATCAGCTTTTTCGCTCCCAGAAGTCCCATCAAACGAACAGGAAGAACCACATCTGTAATCGGATATCCTTCATAATAATGCACGCGCCCCTGCATGGCAACCACGGGCACCTGTTTTACATAACCAAAAAGGAAACGCCCCTGATGACCGGCGACGGTCGATACCGGAAACCCCGGAATTTCCTTATATGGTACCACCGCTTTCACATCCATTTCTCTGGCATATTCCCCCAAGCCGGAACCGAGAACCAGAGCCACCTCCGGCTGAAAATCAATTTTTTTCTTTACTTCCTGTACACACCTGCACAATTTTTCATACACCGGATTTTCCAACATATCCTGTCTGTTCATTTTTATCTATTCCTTTCCTGCTGTTTTATAACCGTTCACAACTCCGTCCCTGGTCACCCGGGCATAAATCAGCGGCTGTCTCTCCGGCTTTTCATTTCCTATGACAACTGCATGCAGAAAACGTTCTTCCGCAGCCGCAAACAGTTTTTCATCGGACGCATAAAACTGTGCCAGAACCTGCCCTTTTTCTACAAAATCTCCGGTTTTTCTTTCTAATACAATTCCCGCACTATAATCAATCCGGCTGTCTTTCGTCTCTCTTCCGGCACCAAGCATTGCTGATGCAATCCCACAATTTTCCGTATCCATGTGTGTAATATATCCAGACCTGGGGGCTCTTACCGGATAAATCAATGGTGCCTTTTCCAGCAACTGAGGGTTACGGATCATACGGCTGTCTCCTCCCTGGGCTTCCACCATAACAGCCAGCCGTTCCAGCGCCTGACCATTTCCCAGTACGCGAAGAACCATTTGACGGCATATTTCCATCTCACCTTTTCCTGCCAGATACAGCATATTGGCCGCCAGCTCCACACAGACGTCAGTAAGATCCTCCGGTCCATTGCCACGAAGCGTCTCTACCGCCTCCAGAACTTCCAGGCTATTGCCGATACAATTGCCCAGGGGAATATCCATATTGGTAATCAGTGCCACAGTACGTTTCCCGGCATTTTCACCGATTGCCACCATTTCCCGGGCAAGGGCAAGGGAATCCTCTGCGGTCTTCATAAAAGCACCGCTTCCCGTCTTCACATCCAGCACAATGCAATCACTGCCGGCTGCCAGTTTCTTGCCCATGATGGATACCGCAATCAACGGAATGCTGTCTACCGTTGCTGTCACATCCCGCAGCGCATATAATTTTTTATCCGCCGGTGTCAGATTTCCCGACTGTCCGATCACACTGATTCCTGTTTGATTTACCACCTGAAAAAATTCTTCCCGGGACAGTGTCGTCCGATATCCCGGGATTGCTTCCAACTTATCAACAGTTCCTCCCGTATGTCCCAGACCCCGTCCGGACATCTTTGCTACTTTCACACCACAGGCTGCCGCCATCGGACCCACGATCAATGTGGTTTTATCTCCCACGCCTCCTGTAGAGTGTTTATCTACTTTGACACCCTTAATAGCAGATAAATCCACCATATCTCCCGAATGAGCCACCTCCAGCGTCATGGCCAGCGTTTCTTCTTCTGTCATTCCCTGAAAATACACCGCCATCAAAAATGCGGACATCTGGTAATCCGGTATATTTCCGTCCACGTACTCCTGAATGAGGAAATGGATTTCTTCCTCATTCAATGCTCCTCCGTTTCTTTTTTTCATAATCAGATCGTACATTCTCATTTCATCAGCCCTCCCTGATTTCTATCAGACTGGCAAAACTGCTGCCATCAGTCATATTTTCCACACCCATCAGTTCCAGTACCGTAGCTCCGATATCTGCGAAGGAATCTCTGGTTCCCAGATTTACACCCGGTCTGATATCTTTGCCAAAAACCAACAGAGGAGTATATTCTCTGGTATGATCCGTTCCCGGATATCCAGGATCACAGCCATGATCAGCGGTGATCATCAAAATATCCTGAGGCTTCATTCTCTCCAGAAACGCTCCCAGCTGACGGTCAAATACAGTTGCCGCATGGGCGTAGCCATCAATATCATTTCGATGGCCATAAACCATATCAAAATCCACCAGATTTACAAAACAAAGACCGCAGAAATCTTTTTCCTGCATAGCCAGTGTTTTTTCCATACCATCCACATTGTCGGTAATCCGGGTAGAATGAGCAATTCCCTTCCCGGCAAATATATCACTGATTTTTCCGATTCCATAAGTGTCATATCCTGCATTCAGAAGAGCATCCAGCATCGTATCCCGGGGCGGTGTCAGTGAAAAATCGTGTCTCCGTGAGGTTCTGACAAAATCAGGTGATTTACCCGTAAAAGGCCGTGCGATCACTCTCCCCACCCCATGCTTCCCGGTGAGGATTTTTCTGGCTATCTCACAGTACCGATATAACTCTTCCACCGAAACCACATCCTCATGGGCTGCAATCTGAAAGACACTGTCCGCTGATGTATAAACGATCAGCGCACCTGTTTTCATGTGTTCTTCCCCATAATCACGTATCACATCCGTTCCGGAGTACGGCTTGTTACATAAAATCTGCCGCCCTGTTCCCCGACGAAACTCATCCAGCACCTCATCCGGAAAACCCTGAGGATACGTCGGCAGCGGCTTTGGTGAGATCACACCTGCAATCTCCCAGTGTCCGATGGTGGTATCTTTTCCCCTGGACTGTTCTTTCATTCTTCCAAACGCTCCCACAGGAACATATGGCCGTTTCATCCAGTCCACACCATCGATATGAAACAATCCCATTTTTTTCATGTTTGGAGTGTTATACTTCAAAGAACCTGTGATACTTTTCAATGTATTGCAGCCTGCATCACCAAAATCCCCGGCATCCGGCTGTGCACCAATCCCAAAACTGTCCAGTACGATTAAAAATATTCTTCTATCCAAAGCAACTACCTCCTTTATCATTTCTGATTTCAACACTATTCTATGTTGATAGCTGTAAATCCATCCAGATTTAATTTTTCTTCATCAACAATCAGTTGTTCAAATTGTTCCATCGGCATGGGGCGATAGTAATAATATCCCTGAACATACCGACATCCAAGTCCATGAAGGAAATCCTCCTGTTTTTCATTCTCCACACCTTCCACAATAATCGGAAGTTCCATTTGACGTGACATACTTACTACAGATTTTAATATACCTTTTCCCTTTTTTTCATTATGCTTCTCAGCATCGATATCCAGAAAACGCATATCCAGTTTCAAAGCATTTACCGCGACATCTTTCAGCATATTCAAAGAAGAATATCCGCTTCCGAAGTCATCCATCAAAACGGCAAATCCTGCATCTAACAACTGCTTGACCGTCAGATTTACCTTCTCATTATTTTCTGCATAAACACCTTCTGTAATTTCAATTTTCAGAAGCTGTGGCCTGATCTGATACTCTGTTGTCAGCTGAATAAAATATTCCGGAACATCCATGGATACAATATCCAGCCGGGAAACATTGACAGACAGAGGCACCGGTATATGTCCCTGATCCATCCAGTTTCTCAGCCATATACATGCCTGCCGCCATATGAATCGATCCAGTTCTGAGATAAATCCATTTTTCTCCAAAACCGGAACAAAACGACCGGGACCCATGACTTCGTTTCCATCATGAAACCATCGTACCAGGCATTCTGCACCCACAATCCTTATCTGCTCTCCGGAAATATCACACTGCGGCTGAACATAAATTCTAAACTCATGGTTTTCAATGCCTTCCTGAGCCTCTGTTACAATAGCAATTTCTTCTTCTATAGATGTAACCATATCTGCTTCATAATATTTGATACGGTCATCATAATTGCCATATACATAGGAAAGTGCAAGGGTCGCCCTGTCATATATACCCATGGCAGACTCTTCCGTACCATTGATTCGATATATACCAAATCCGGGAAGAAATCCCACAGAACCGCTCCAATTATTAATCACTTTAATAATAGATTTCTGGAGATCATGAATCAAGTCTTCATCATCAGGCATCAGAATACAGAAGTTATCTCCGCCAAGATAGCCTGCCAGCCCCGCATATTTCTGCTGAATCTCTTTCAGACGTTCAGCCACAGTAATCAAAATCTGATCTCCCGCCTCTCGTCCGAAAAAGCGGTTAAACAGACGAAAATGTTCAATATCCACAGCAATCAGCACATACGTATCCGGTTCGATTGACTGAAGCCGCTCACCCAACATCTGAAAGAAAACTTTGTTATAATACAGACCCGTCAAAGGATTGATTTCCGTATAAGCCCGATGCACATAGCCGAAATCCTCTTCATCAGTCTCCAGTATTCCCTGATAAATCGTATAACCATCTCTCCCATTCTGCTTCGTCTCATATAATGCCATATCTGCATGCTTATACAATTCTACGAAACGCTTTCCGTGCATTGGAAAACAGGAAATTCCCATGCTGCAGGTCAGTGTATCTCCGCCCAATTCTTCAACATACAACTCATGAACAGCTCTTTTTAGATTTTCTGCTTTCTCCTCTACCACTTCCATAGACGGCACATTTTTCATCAGGATGGCAAATTCATCTCCTCCGATTCTTCCCACTATATCATTTTCTCTGAATTCTCTTTTCAGAAGATTCCCCATTCTGTTTAGAGCCGCATCGCCTGCCATATGCCCATAATTGTCATTAATTTTCTTAAAATAATCAATGTCTATAATAAAAAATACCTGCAGACTGTTATGTTCATCTTTTGTATTCTCCAACCAACGCTGGATTTCATCTTCTGTATGCTTCTTATTTTCCAATCCTGTCAATGCATCCGTATTCGCAAACTGAAGAAGCTCTCTTTGCCTTGTTCTACTCATAAACAAAATATAAAACAGCACACACAGAACCGCTGCCACCATTGAACCGCTCATCAACAGTCCATACTTCTGAATAAATTGATAGCTGTCTCTGGCTACGGCTACGGGAACCGTATAGCAAACCATCCATTTGTTATATCCCAGAGGAGCATATGCTATATACCAGGAATTTTTCTTTCCTCCTATTTTTTTGTACCCTGATTTCTCGTTAGAAAGATCTGTTTCCAGTTCATCAACACTGGTACTGTTTTTCATGTTTCTGCGGCATGTTTCCAGCAAATTATGACCGCCGTCCATAAACTCCTGCCAGGAAGAATCAACATTTGAAACAACCGTACCATCTTCCGTTATAATAAATGCATAGCCCTCGCTTTTATAAATATCCTGAAAGAGCATCCTGCTCAATACGCTTACATTATAGGAACCGCAAAGAACACCAATCACCTGCTCATCACGATAAACAGGAACTCCCAACACCACTCTGGTCTCTCCATCCACGCTGCTCTCCAAGGTATTACTCAGAGTTCGCATTCCACAGCTTCCTTCTTTAAAATACATACTGGCTGACACATCTTCCACTGAACCATCTGCATAATGACCATTGCCGCTGCCGTCGATGATGCAGACCCGTTCCAGATCACTGGCTTCCTGAATTTCCCGAATCAAATTCATATTCTGCTCTGTCAGTATATCATCAGACTCTCCCAGAAAACTGGCAATACCTTCCATATACGCATACTGATTATCCAATATGGTGCCAAAATGATAATTCTGCTTCTCCAAATTCTCCATCAGCCTATCCTCTACATGATTCCCTGCTTCTTTCTGAATACAATAAAAAAAAGCCAGCATAACCACTAGCATAAATATTAAAAAAGAGGAAATAGCCTTGGAATAATTCTTAAAATAATCTTCTCGTAGCTTTCTCATAACGCCAATAAACCTCTGCATCAAGTAGTAATGATATTATACTACTTTTCTGCAGAGGTTTCCATATCTGAATGTGTTTTAGCAAACTGATCTCACAATTTTCCTATCAAATCATACTGCCATCCGCAGGAATTCTTCCATTACCCGGCTGATGTATCTTCCTTTTTTCCAGTAGAAGTACAGTTTCCGGCTGCTGTTCTCACCGTCCAATTTATAATAGACAACATTGGGATTATCTGTACCTCTGGCAATCAGTGTATCACTGATAAAAGAAATCCCAAGTCCGGAGCAGGTGATATGATAAGCTGTCTGCTGCTGATCCAGTTCAAATAAAATGTTGGGCGTAAATCCATGAGCCTCACACAGGGCCACAGCACGTTCCCTGGTATCATTTTCCGGTTTCAGCATGATAAACGGCTCTTCTCGAAAGGCTTCCAGGGGCACTCCCGGTGTATGGTCTTCCCTGAACTTGCCGTTCCTGATTTCCTGTGCCGATAACTGATATGCCTGCAGCCTTTCATTCACTGTAAAATGGCCCGGAACTGCCAGAAGCAGTTTCTCCTCCTGATAAATACTGCTGGCAAATACAGCAGGATTGAGAATACAGTTATCCAGCACCAGATCCACACCCCCGGTCTGCAGAAGCTCCTCCAGCTTTCCGGTGCTTTCCTCAATCAGTACCAGTTTGACCAGCGGATATTTTCTGGAAAACTCACCCATCAACTGCGGCAAAATCCAGGAAGAATACAGGCTGCTGCCTCCCAGAATCAGACTTCCTGTTTTCAGACCAATCCAGTCATTGACAAAATTAGAAAACTCTATTTCTGCGGCATGCATTTTTTCTACACACTGGATGTATTTTTCCCCACATTCCGTCAGCCCCATCGGCTTTGTGCTGCGATCAAAAATCGGATATCCTACCTTTTTTTCTATTCGTTTCACATTGGCACTGAGAGAAGGCTGTGAGATAAACAGATTCTGTGCAGCCTTAGAAAAACTCTTCTCTTTATACACCTCATACACATATTCCATCCCCTGAAACATAAAAGCCTCCCATAACTTTAAAATTATACAAATTATAAAAATATATGTATTTGATTATACTATAACTCTTATCTATAATGAGGACAACAAAAAGATTTCGGCTCAGATGCCGGACTTTGTTGTGAATTAGCAAATCATTAAAAAGCAAAATGAATGTGGGAAAATTGGGAGGAAATCAAAATGGATTATCGTGTGGAGAAGGATTCAATCGGAAAGAAAAACGTGCCGGAAGATGTGTATTATGGGGTGCAGTCTCTTCGTGCCGCTGAAAACTTTCATATTACCGGACTGAATATGCATCCGGAAATCATCAACAGCCTTGCCTATATTAAAAAAGCTGCTGCTATCACCAACTGCGAAATTGGACTGCTGGATAAAAAAGTGGCTCAGGCAATCGTCCAGGCCTGTGATGAAATTCTTGCCGGAGAACTCCACAGAGACTTTATCGTTGACCCGATCCAGGGCGGTGCAGGAACTTCCCTGAATATGAATGCCAATGAAGTTATTGCCAACCGTGCCATTGAACTTCTGGGGGGACAGAAAGGTGACTACTCTATTGTTAACCCCAATGACCATGTAAACTGCGGCCAGTCCACCAATGATGTTATCCCGACTGCAGGAAAAATGACTTCTCTGCGACTTCTGAAAAACCTGAAAAAAGAGCTGCTTCGTCTTCATAAAGCCCTGACAGCCAAAGCTTCCGAATTCAATCATGTCATCAAAATGGGACGTACCCAGATGCAGGATGCTGTTCCGATTCGTCTCGGTCAGGAATTCCACGCCTACTCTGTAGCCATCATGCGTGATATCCGACGTATGGACAAAGCCATGGATGAGATGCGTACACTGAACATGGGCGGTACTGCCGTAGGAACCGGTATCAACGCAGATGAAGTGTATCTGAAACGCATCGTTCCCAATCTGAGTGAAGTATCCGATATGGACTTTGTACAGGCATTTGACCTGATTGATGCAACCCAGAACCTTGACCCGTTCGTGTCTGTATCCGGTGCCATCAAAGCATGCGCTGTTACTCTTTCAAAAATTGCCAACGACCTGCGTCTGATGTCTTCCGGACCGAGAGCAGGATTCAATGAAATCAACCTGCCAGCAAAGCAGAATGGCTCTTCCATCATGCCTGGTAAAGTAAATCCGGTAATCCCGGAAGTAGTTAATCAGGTAGCCTTCAACATCATCGGTAATGATGTTACTATTACCATGGCTGCCGAAGCCGGACAGCTGGAACTGAATGCTTTCGAGCCTATCGTATTCTACTGCCTGTTCCAGTCCATCGATACTCTGGCTTATGCCGTACAGACCTTCGTAGACAACTGTGTGTCCGGTATCACAGCCAATGAAACACGCTGCCGCTATCTGGTAGAAAACAGTGTGGGAATCATCACCGCTATCTGTCCTCATGTGGGATATCAGAAAGCAGCCGATATTGCCAAAAAAGCACTGCAGACCGGCGAATCTGTACGCAGCCTGATTCTGGCAGAAGGATTACTGGCAGAGGATGAACTGGATAAAATCCTGGATCCGATCCATATGACAGAACCGGGAATCTCCGGAAAAGAACTGCTGCTGAAGAAAACAGAAGAATAAATTACACTTTTCTCATTCTTTGAACAAAGTGTGCATCCCCCGGAGGGTTTTTATATCATAGGAAAGTCAGAGGACTTTCCTATGATATAAAAAAGGATTCCGCCTGGGAGTTACTGGGCAGAATCCTTTTTTGTTAACCTATCAGCACTTCTTTACCCCGAAATGCAAATCCATATCTTCGAATCCGTTCCTTCGGTATTCCCCGCTCTACCAACTTTTCCGCATACCTCATCTTCTCAATCTGATCAAGTGCCGAGTTCACTGTATCCTCCAGACTGTTTTCTCTTCTTCTATTGAAAACTTTAAATTCCAGAATAATCGCATCATCCTCCTGCGGATTTCTTGGTTCCAACATAATATCGTATCTGCCAAAACCGCTTTCTCCATTGGAAGTGATTACATATCTACTCTGCAAATCTACAATCATACCCAGCACAAATCCATGATAAAAACGCTCCGGTTCTGCACCTGACGGACGATTCCCTGTATCAAAATAGCTGAAGGTCTTCAAAGCTACACGATTCATATACTCATTCATAGCATCTAAATCATCCTGCAGCATTGCTTTGACAAAATCATTATAATCCAACTGTGCATCCTGAAACCAGCCTCGCACCATCGAATAAAACATACGCTTGACCTCATAATTGGTAAGTGTCAGCTCATATTGTGGGGCCTGTCCATATTCCATCAGATCTTCCCGTTCATAACTCAGTACCTTCAAATACCCACTGGCAAGAAGTAGACTCCAGATTGCTGAATCGTCTTGATCCAGCTGATTATACACAATCTGCTCATCAATGGGTGACCGAATCACTTCACCCTGAATCAAGGCTTCAAATTTTTCTTTTATCCTGCGGTTTCCTTCCCGAAGAAGTTTGCCAACCAGACTATTGGAACTGGTATTCGCCCAATATGTTCTATATTGACCCTTATCTAAAAAATTCAAGATAGACCAGGGATTGTAAATATCCTGATGAGTTCCGAAAATAAAACCATCATACCAATATTTTACTTTCTCCTGCTCACCTGGTAATCCACATTTTTCCAATGATTCAAATACCTCATCTTCTGTAAATCCGAAAGCAGTTGCATACTTATCGGATGTAGTAGTCACCACTTCCAAATTGTTCAAATCTGAAAAAATGGATTCTTTACTGACTCTGGTTATTCCCGTCATAAGTGCCCGCTCCAGCCATGGATTGGTCTTGAACGTTGAATTGAACATACTTCTGGTAAATGAAACCAGTTCATTCCAGTATCCATTCACATACGCCTCCTGCATAGGCGTATCATATTCATCTAACAGAATAATCACTTTCTTCCCATAGTAGCGATACAGATAATTTGAAAGCTGATGCAATGCAAAGGTGGCATCTGTTTCACAAATATCCAGGGATAGAATTCTGTCAAAAAATGCCTTGTCTGCATCTGTTAAAACATCACTTTCTTTCAAAAAAGAATATTTCACAAACAAATTCGTTAAAATCTGACCGATTCTTTTCTTTGCTGATTCATAGTCTTTTTCCTTTACATTTGCAAAAGAAATATTGATGACTGGATATGTTCCCTGTATGCTTCTATATGTTTCTTGCCTCCATATAGAAAGCCCTTCAAATAAATTGCTTCTTTCCGCATAATCTACAGAAAAAAAATGCTCAAGCATACTCATATTCAAAGTTTTTCCAAAACGCCGGGGACGTGTAATGAGTGTCACATCATCGCCGCTTTCCCACCATTCTTTAATAAATGACGTTTTATCTACATAAAAGTAATTGTTATCCCTGATTTTATCGAAGCTCTGTATTCCGATTCCAACTGTCCTCATCATAACAACCTCCTAAAAACCGAAAATATATTTAGCTAAGTTCTTACTACCCTTAGTATATCGGATTACAGATTAAATTACAATTCCAATTACCAGATAAACTCTCTACATAGTTGAGCTATAAAAAAACGGGATACAGTACTTATCTCTTTCGTACTGCATCCCATTTTTTTGTATATAATTATTCATCTACTTCTGCGAATTCATCTTTTCCCATTCCGCAAATCGGGCAAACCCAATCTTCCGGAAGATCTTCAAATGCTGTTCCCGGTTCAATACCGTTATCCGGATCACCGGCTTCAGGATCATAGATGTATCCACATGGTCCACATTCATATTTCTTCATGATACTGCGACTCCTTTCTTTGAAAAGACAGCAATTCTTTGCAGTCTGTTATGATATAAAAATATATCATATTTGTTTCTATTATTCAAGGCTTGTACGTAAATCGCAACACAAGATTTCCCCGGAGTGTTATCCATTTCTCAGATAAACTGATTTCCAGAATTCAATCAGTTTTCCAAAATCATCTTCCATCTTCTCCATATTCAGGCTGCCCTGCTGTACTTTTTCCCACAGATATCCTTCTGCAGCCCAGAACATTTCCCGATACATCATCTGAAGATTAAGTCCGGGCATAAACTTTTCCGGTTCAAGCTTCATCAATGTAGCCTTTGATTTCATGTTCAGGAGCTTCTGATAGCTTTGCCGGATATCATCGCATACCGCAGGATCTTTTTCATAATATGCTTTAATTACAAACCGGGCCATATCCGGATATTTTCTGATGATCTCCATCTTAGCCTGCATGCCACGATACATCATCTCGAACAGGTCCTTTTGTTCATAACATTTGTATTCTGTCAGATATTGAACCGTGGTTTTTGCACAATTATCCCAGAGAAACATGTACAATTCTTTCTTATTCAGAAAATAGTGAAACAGCAATGACTTACTGATACCTGCGGCATCCGCAATTTCACTCATGGGACTTTTCTTATAGGAGTTTTGAGAAAACACCCGGTAGCCGGCATTGATGATCCGCTCCTGTTTTTCTATAGGAAGATTGAAAAACTTTTCGTTCATATGTACCTCCACAGTTCAAACGTTACTATTCAAGCTTTCAGCCGGACTGCCGTTCCGTAAGCCAGCACTTCAGCCGCCCCCTGCATAACAGCAGAAGATCCATAACGCACTCCTATGATAGCATCTGCACCCAGCTTTTCTGCCTCGTCTACCATCCGTTTGGTGGCAATCTGTCTTGCTTCATTTAACATTTCAGTATAAGCAGTGATTTCACCACCCACCAGTGTTTTCATACCAGCCATAAAATCCTTACCAAAATTTTTTGACTGCACAACGGTTCCCTTTACAATTCCAAGCGGTTCAAATTCCATTCCCGGATAGGTTTCAATACTTAGAAGCTTCATCCTCTTCTCCCCCTTCAATTTCTTTTAATCTTTGTTTTAACGCCAGAACCACACCAACCACTACCACACCTGGTATTGCCAGAATAATCAGCAGAATGCCAATTGGCAGCGGTTCCTGAGTATTGCCCCACAACACCAGTCCCATCAACAGGAACATGAGAAGCGTCATAATCACAGCAGCAATGACCGGCCCCTTTTTCCTCTTTCTGGTATCCTTTTTTTCGATATTCATAAAACGCATGCCTCCTTCCTCCAGCTGCTTCATTTTCTGAAGATACCTGTCAGCATCCAGATTATACATGTGGAAACCATTCCTGGCAATCTCCTGACAGATTTCCTTTATCCTGTCAAGATTCCTTTCTTCGTGCGACAGATAAATCAGATGCCTTTCCATGCAGTCAGAAAGCGTCAAATGATTGGTTTCCAGTTTTCTAATCTCCTCGATCGGTATGGACAGTTTACGAAGCAGTTTGATTTTCAGCAGAACTTCCACATCATCCTCTGAATAATTCCGATAGCCGTTCTCCTGGTTTCTCTCCGGGTGAATCAGCCCTTGTTCTTCATAAAACCGAATATTCTTTTTTGTAATTCCCACCCGGTTTTCTACCTCATTAATTTTCATCTCTGATCCCCCGTTTCATTCCTGCTGTTTTACATGAAGCTTACACCCTCCACCAGGGGGAATGTCAAGTATTTTTTGACACTACTGCACATACACACTATAATATGGTAATATGAAGCTACAAAACAAAGGAGATACGATATGGGAAATATTATAGAAATTACTGATTTTATGTCACCAGAACTGGATGTCTACGCCCGTCTCACAGAGAATCAGCTGCTCAACCGCCACGAACCGGAAAAAGGGCTCTTCATAGCTGAAAGCCCCAATGTAGTGGAGCGTGCATTGAATGCCGGCTATACCCCTGTTTCTCTTTTACTGGAACACAAACACATTACAGGACAGGCTGCCCATATCATTGACCGCTGCGGGGATATCCCTGTCTATACTGCTGACTTTGACGTTCTGACACAATTGACCGGTTTCCAGCTGACCCGAGGGGTTTTGTGTGCCATGCGCAGAAAGCCTCTGCCGGATGTCCGGGAAGTCTGCGCCGGAGCACGCCGTATCGCTATTCTGGAAAATGTGATGAATCCCACCAATGTGGGAGCCATCTTCCGCTCCGCCGCAGCTCTCAACATGGATGCCGTGCTTCTCACTCCCGCCTGCAGCAATCCTCTGTACCGCCGATCCACCAGAGTCAGCATGGGAACCGTATTCCAGATTCCATGGACTTATATCGGAAGCGAAGAATCCCCCTGGCCCCAGGATGGAATTTCTCTTCTGAAGAGTATGGGATTTAAAACCGCTGCTATGGCACTGAGCAAGCAGGCGGTCAATATTGATAACCCTCAGCTCATGGCAGAAGAGAAGCTGGCTGTCATCCTGGGAACCGAAGGAGATGGTCTGACTTCTGCTACCATCGCAGACTGTGACTATACGGTGTGCATTCCCATGGCGCATGGGGTGGACTCACTAAATGTAGCGGCAGCCAGCGCAGTGGCATTCTGGCAGTTGGGGAATCGGTAATTAACGTGGCTTATACTAGTTTTCCAGTTGTCTGAATGAGGGAAATATGATAAATTGAAACTGGCTGTTATGATAGAGACAGTTCACAGAAAATACATTTATACAGGAGGAACTTAGCATGAAAAATTGTAGGAAATTGTTTCTTGCCCTTTTGGCAGTTGCTTTCCTGCTGCCACTCTTTCCCAGGGCATCTCAGGCCGCTGAGATGAATTCGCCCGGTTTGTCTGATGATACTTCCGTACAAACAACGCTAACCTATATCAATCCGCTGTACGCTGACAGTATCGATGAATCTGATCTTAAGAAACCAGCAGACAATGATGCCTCTCCCTATGCCATATCTGAATATTGCACATCCATCGAAGATGCCGGTTCACAGATGCGCGAGCAGATGAAAAAACGTCAGGAATCCATCGAAGTGGGACTGCAGACCAGCAGTGATGAGGAACTCAGCACAATAGCCACAGCTATTTTTCAAGAATCTATCATACATACGGGCAAACCGACAGAAGGCGATTACCTGCGCTGGCAGTATGGAGGATGGAATTGCAGCATAAGTCAAAGTACCCAGAATGGTATACGTTCGATTACCTTTACCTATACGATGACGTACTATACAACTGCTGAACAAGAGGCTGAAGTTGATACTGCCGTTAAAAACTTACTGGATCAACTGAATCTGGACAAGAAAAATGATTATGAAAAAATATCCTCGATTTATGAGTATATTTGTACGAATGTAACCTATGATCATGAAAACCTGAATGATGATGACTACAAATTAAAATTCACTGCCTATGCCGCTCTGATTAATAAGACAGCCGTTTGTCAGGGATATGCCACACTGCTGTATCGTCTGTCACTGGAGACCGGTATCGATGCAAGACTAATTGCAGGCAAAGGAAATGGAGAAAATCACGGATGGAATATTGCCCGACTGGGAAACTACTACTATAATCTCGATTCCACCTGGGATGCAGGAAAAACAGAATATGATTATTTCCTGCTCTGCAATGATAATTTTTCCAAACATGAGCGCTTCGATGAATATCAAACAGATGAGTTCAACCGCAGTTATCCTATGAGCGAAAAGGACTATGACCCGTCAAAAGAGGAACCGGATCCTGAGCCTGATCCTGAAAACCCTTTCGTGGATGTGAATGAAGACGACTATTATTATGATGCGGTCATCTGGGCATATACCAATGGCATCACCAGCGGAAAAGATGATACACACTTCGAGCCCTCATCGCCCTGTACGCGGGCACAGTCTGTCACCTTCCTGTGGAGAGCTTATGGACAGCCGGAACCGGCAACCACTGAGAACCCGTTTGTTGATGTCGATTCTTCCGATTATTATTATAAATCCGTTTTATGGGCTTATGAAAACGGCGTCACGAGCGGCATCGATGACATTCACTTCGGTCCTTCCCATACAGTTACACGTAAGGAATTTGTAACCTTCCTCTGGAGATCTGAAGGTGAACCCCAGCCGAAAACCACAGAAAATCCATTTGTAGATGTCCCTGATGGAACATATTATACTAAAGCCGTTCTGTGGGCTTACGAAAATGGTATTACAAGTGGAAAAGATGATACACATTTTCAGCCGGATGCGGAATGCGTACGTGCACAGGTTGTTTCATTCCTTTACAGATTTTTTAATTAATCAAAATGGTGACTGGAAGCAGAGCCCCCAGTCACCATTTTATTTGTACTTCTTACATAATTCTATGTAACCCTGTGAATTATTACTAAGTTTTTCAAAAATCTTCTGATCTCTATATTTTATTATCCGGGCAGGATTCCCACCAACAACCGCACATTTGGGCACGTCCTTCGCCACAACAGCGCCTGCTGCTATAACAGCACCATCGCCGATTGTAATCCCGGGAACAATCAATGCACGAGCTCCTATCCACACATACTCTCCTATATAAACTGTCTTATCCACAATCCGCTCGTCATAGGGCAAATATTTCAAGTCTTCCACATCATACATATGATTCTGAGAAAGTATTTGAATATCGTGGGCAAAAATAGTTCCTTTTCCTATCTCAATTCCACCACCGCCAAAAAGCTTACATCCGGGCTGTATATGAACATAATCACCAATGCTGATATTTTCAGGATATCGCAATACCGTAGAAGCATCGACATATACTTTTTGTCCACAGGATTTCAAGCTATTCTGTAGTTTTCTTCTCTTGATTTTTTCTTTTTCTTTTTTTATATATTTCCGTAACATAGCATCCTCACTGTTTATTTATCTCTGATCATACTCACACAGCTCGTTTTTTTGTAAGTATTCTCTTCACCTTATCTGCCAGATATCGAAATTCCTCACTCCGCCCATATACCAACAGATATATACCATTGGTAATCACCACGGATAAAATGCCTTTTATTACAATAGAAGCCCACGACACCTGCTGCCACGGTACAGCAATTTTTTGAACCAACACGGTGCTCAGTACAGTCAATAACATCGTAGCCAGAAAATTTCTGAAAAATGGCCACGATGATGTATGAAATCCATATTTGTACAAAATCCATGCGTCAAACCACCATGTTGTCACCATCCGGCTGATAATAGACCCCAGAAATACACCTGCAAGCCCTATTTTTTTTACCAGAATAATGGAAATGATCAGGTTCATAACAGCCGCCAGCACTGCACGATATTTTCCCCTTACAAACAATCCACTGGCATCCCTGTAAATCCGAACCACATTCTGCATAAAATTGGTAGCAAAGTTGATGACGATAATAATTACCACCGTATCATCCAACAAATATTCCGAACCAAAACAAAGCTGGATAAAAGGCTGCAAAAGCACTGCAAAGCAGACAGAACAAAATGCGATCAGCCAACTGTTGGCAAGGTTCAGAGCCCGAAACAGGAATTCATTGCGTCCTTTACTCTCAAGCACATAAAAATTACCCAGACTGGATGTAAATGCCTGAAAAACTCCCGTAAGCAATTTCTGGATAACCTGGATAATCATATAATAATTATCATATAGTCCCACAGCAATGACGCTGATGTTAGCCGAAATAATCAAATTATCTGTAGATGTTCCAACAATATTACAGATACGATACAGAGACATGGCATATACTCTGGAAAACACATCTTTATACTGCTCTCTGGAAAGTTTTTTTGAGGTTCCTTTCAGGTACGGATATTTTCTATCCACCACAAAAGCTACTGCCATATTATAGACAATGTTATAAATAATAACTGCCACTGTGTAAGCCAAAAAAGAACGCCATACAAATAGAATAACAATCTGCACTGCATTCATCACAATCTGCAGAATGTACATTACAACATCCGCGATATATCTTTTCTGATCTGCTGTCAACAATATGGACTTATAAGCAAAAAACAAATAGGATACCACTGTCTGTACAAGATACAGCAAGTAGTACAGGTATATATTGATAACATCCGTTGAACCGGTCATCAGATACGGTAAAAACGGCATCAGACATAATCCCAGAATCAGCACTGCAATGCCAATCCAGCGATAAGCCTTTTTGAAAAAAGCCATCAATGACCTGATTGTCTCTGTATCATTCTCAGCAAGAGGTTTATACAGACTGTACGTAATGGCTGACCCCAGTCCCAGTTCAGATAAACTGAGAATTGTCAGTATATTCGTATACAGGCTGGATATCCCCAGGTATTCCTTGCCCAATGTATAGATAAATACCATTCTGCATATCCATCGCAGCACATTCGTCAAAAGTTGACCTCCGATGGATGCCATGATATTGAAAAGGGAATTTTTTGTTCTGCTCATGCCTTCATTCGCTCCATATCTTCACAGATTGCCTGGTACAACAGATGATCCGCATATTGTTTCTGTAATTCTATCAATTTTCTGTCATATCCTTCATGCTCAGCTTTTTCCAAACAACTCATCACTTTCCCAGGCATCGCATCAACCGTCATACACCGTTCTCCATATCCGATTTTTTCAAAGTATAACCTCAGTTTCTGATCCCATACCAGTGCAAGGGACGGTACATCCAGAGATGTTGCTATGATATGGCTGTGCAATCGAAAAGAAATAATGCTTTTAAACCGGGCAATCAATGCTACCAGCTCTTTCGGCCGTTTCGGAACCGGCATGCAATAATCATCCCAGGAGCCATTCAGCTCCGGCATCTGCGAAAGCACATATTTGACAAAAATAATATCATCCTCCGAACCATTCACAAAAATCTTCCACTTTCTTCCATTTTTTTCAAACTGCCGAATCAGCTTCATCCAGAAATTTGCTGTTTTTTCAGAATCAATACTTCTTGTATACATTATCCCCAAACCTGTCAGCTCCGATGTCCTGTCTTTTCCTATCCCATAAACATCTCTGCACCAAAGAGCCGGATCATAAGTCTCTTCTACCCTTTTTGCTGTTCCTGCTATAACCTTCTGCATCCGGGCCGCATCATCCCGACAGGATATCAATCTGACATACGGACTCATCAGAGCCACAGCAAAACGCTTCCTGACAGTTTTGCTGTACATCGGTCCCGTTCCACAGGCATTCAGATAAATAGGTATTTCTTTGTTGGACATTCTGTCAATATAATCTGCCAGAAACAGAAAATACCTGTCCATAAAAAGCTGCCCACCCGCAATTACAACCAGATCATAAGAATTCTTACATACGTTTTCCAAATGAGACTGGCATTGACTCAGCCGGTGTTCCTCATGAGTAAGTATTTTATCCCATCCACATTGGCTTACCAGCCTTCGGAGTTTTTCCCGTTTTGTTCTGTGCCTCAATTCCGGATAAGAAACGCCTTCAAATTCTTCAAAATCCTCTCTGTCTACAATATCCCTCACACTTATCTCTGCAGTCGGAAAATGTGCCTTTAATCTTGACGCCATACAATCGCATATAACACCATCTCCAAGATTATTAGAATAATAAGCACCTAACACCAAAATCTTCATCTGTTATTCCCTTCCACTTTATTTTTCATACACTGATTTTTCAGGAAGGACCGACTCAAACGCTCCATTAATCAACTGTTTCGCCTTCTCAAAATCAACCTGGTCAGAATCATTGATACAAATAAATTTATACTGATGATTCTGAATCACCTGACAAATTTCTGCTGTTTTTTCAGACACCAGTAGAGAACGTCCTGCTTTTCTTTTGTTATAGTTATAAAAATTACCATTGAGCAGCTGCCAGAATTTGAAAACACACTGACTCACATCCCGCTCATCCCGAAAACGATGTGTACATGTCTCTGCCAGCAATTCCGGTTCAATTTCCCACACCTCCTGCAATGTTCTTTTCAGATATGCCTGTGGAAGATGATGGATATTAAGGCCAAGAAAAGTTTCATCATTAAAACATGATAAAATTAAATTTTTAATCAGTACGTGCGGATCTTTCAAACTATACCATTTCCGCCACAATTCTTTTCTACATTTTTTACGCTGAAAATGTTCATTAGCAAAAATTAAGTCATTGACAAATACACTATTGGTAAGAAGGTGGGTGGGAAATGTCATTGGCTTTTCTTCCAGACTGTCACAAGGTAATCCATGAACAAAAAAATCCTCCGGTTTAACGGGAGCATTTAGAAAAAAATCATCATTAAAATACACAAACTGCTCACTCAATCCCGGTATCCGATGCAGATTCAATTCAATGGGATGGGAACTGAATGTGGGTAAATATTTTTCAGGAATATAGTCACTATGCTTTACCAGATGCAGCTTTGGTGCATCTGTATCCAGCCACTCCGGTTTATGTCCACAGGTAATAAAATGAATCCTGTGAACCCATGGAGCATATTTCTCCACAGCCCTGAACCAATACTTCAGGTTATCCCAGTCCCGATAACGCACAGTACTTGCGTCAAACTGAGAATCATCATCAGGATGGAGATAACGATTTTTCTCTTTCTGCCATTCTTTATCATTCCCATCCACCCATGCAATTACAAAATCTATAGATTTCTGCATTTATCATCATCCTTTCGTCTATCACTTACAATTGCTGATGCAGCCAGCACAAACCATATGATATATGCATTCTCCGATCTCAGCGAAGCATCGTACCATATATTCATGACTGCCAGCAGACACATAATAAGAACTATTTCATGTATCCATTCATCCTTTTGTTGTTTTCTGCATTTCCACGCATCATTCAGCACAGTCGCCAGAATTCCTATGTAAGAAAACAAACCTGCATACCCAGTCTCCAGAAACAAAGTCTGATGCATAAACCATCGATAATGATATTGACCATACTCATGATAGAACGGACTTTGTAAAAAAGAAACGGCAGCATACTCACAGTTTCCAAAACCCAGTCCAAACAAATTCATCAGCAAATTGTCATGGAAAATCAAATCATTAATACTGGAGAATGCATGAAGACGGCTCAAAGAGTATCCACCATCTTCGGTATTTGCATACTCAAGTAAATTCATCGGATTAATCATCACCCGGAAGTGTCTCGGGGCAATCATCATCAATACCAGAAGACCAATGGCAATAACAGCAACACCTGTGACCGCTATCGTCCTCATGCTTTTAGAATTTCTGTTCATTACCCATATGCATCCGATTATCAAAATAATCTCAATAAAAGCAATCTTCAGTTCCGCAAGACCAGCAATCAGCATAGCACTGCACAGTATAAAAATCATGTATCCTACAGATACTTTTTCTTTAAGATACTTGTAAATCACATAAAGCAGAACAATACACAGATAAATATTCAGATAAGAATTACACCCTTTGGAAATTCCAAAGATGCCCCCCAGGTAATCTCTTGTTTTTCCCAGAATGAAATATTCTATCAGACAAAATACCAGATTCAAGTAATATATCATACAGAATATATCAAAAATCCGAATCACATCTGCTTTGTCCAGAAGAAAGACACAAATAAAATAAAATGCAAAAAAGCGATAAATATTCCGAAAAGCCCATAAAATCAGCAGAAACGCCCCTCCATGAATCACCAGCCCCGGCAACAACATAACACTAAAAAAAAGGATGGCTTTCGCGACATTCATATTCACAAGCTGCCTGATCTGTTTCCGGCAGGCAATGAGCGATATAAAGATAAGAACATCATTCAAATAACGAATAGCCGTGGGAAGCTTCAGAAAATCTATCCACAAATTATCAAAAAAAACCAACAATATGATAACATAAACCAATATTTTCTTGTACTTTGCCATTTATGTATTCACCATATTCTTCACACATTGCAGTAGCCGATAACCTCCATACATACCCACAGCCAGACGATGCCGCATCAGAAAACAAAGCCATTTTGTCTTTAAGGAATCCGCCTGTTTTTTATTGTCCCGCAAATATTTCTGCAGCCGCTGATCTTTCAGCAGTTCTCGAATTGCTACAATGGAATCAAATCTGCTGCGATAGCCACTACATTCGTTCACTACACAGGCATAAACACAGTCAATATAGAAATTCTTTAACCGCATACACACATCTCTGTTCTGTGTATCCACACTCTGACAATACTTTTGAAACAATTTTTTCTTTCGCTCCAACATATTCTGCCGATAAGACATGGTAATCGAACCACTCCGTGTATCATAACAATAAAAATTGCTGTCACTGATATACACAGATTCTGCCGCCATGAAAGTCTGTAAAACAAAGAGATAATCCTCATTTAAAATCTCCCGTTCCGTTACAAACCGGATACCATGTTCTTCGATTAACTCTTTCTTATAAAAATTAGTACATGCAGAAAGAACTCTGTTTTTTTTATAATCCAGAATATGTTCGTTGCTAATGATGTCCAATCGCTGAGGATTCAACATTTCCCCCTGATAAAATCCTTTCGGATAAGACATTTTTCGTTCAGCCACAATCTTTCCTGACTGCATTTTCTTAAATCCAAAGCGAACCATATCCGGGTGATATTCCTCTATAATCTCTTGCAGCCGCATATAAGTATTTTTCTCTATCCAGTCATCACTGTCAATAAAACTGATGTATTCACCGCATGCCGCTGCCAACCCTGTATTTCTGGCTTCACACGGTCCCATATTTTCCTGATGAATGACCTGTATTCTGGAATCCCGGCAGGCATACGCATCGCAGATACTTCCGCTCTGATCTGATGAACCATCATCGACCAGAATCAACTCCATATCCGTATAGTTCTGGCCAATGACACTGTCAATACAACGTTCCAGATAATGCTCTACATTATAAACGGGAATAATTACACTGATCTGTGGCACTGTCATTCGTCTTTTCCTCCATATACAGCAGAAACAACAATTTCTTTTATTTTTTCAAAAAATTCTGTTTCATTGAATACCTGCTCCGCTATTTTCCTCGCCTGGCGGCTATATTCTGACCATCTTTCCTTCTTTTCAATTACATCTGTAATAGCATCTGCAATTTGCTCCGGTTCACGTGGCTTTATCAGATGTCCATTGCTGCCATCTCTGACAGCCTCACAGATACTTCCCACATCTGTACTGACAACGGGTACACCATAACTAAGTGCTTCCAGAACTGCCACTGGAAGCCCCTCGTTGTATGATGGCAAAATCAGACACTGACTGCTCTGCAGCAGTTTTTTCTTTATCTCACCGTCCACCCATCCGACAAAGTCAATACATTTTTCCAGATGCAGCAGCCTGCATTGTTCCTGCAAAGCTGTCATCTCATCACCGACTCCACCGATTACCAGGCGGATGTTCCTGGGGTTTTCCGGTTCACGTTCTTTCAGTATACGCATGGCATCAATCAAATCTCTGACACCCTTACGGGGAATCAGTATACCCAGATATAAAAGCTGCACCTCCTGTATATTCCAAACAGCTATCTCATTCGGTATAGCCACAGCATTCTGAATCACTTCAATAGAGGCTTTCGGGGCAATACTACGAACGAACCTGCTCCAGTATTCCCCCAGAACAATAACCCTCTCACTGCCTTCAAAAAGTTCGCAGATTCTTTGTTTACGTATGTAGGGAGAGCGTTCATAGTATTGGCGAAATTCTGAACCGTGAAGATGAATGATAATCTTTTTCCCAAATGCATTTGCCAGTTTATAAATCAGGTATTTTCTTGTAAAGCTGCCTTTATATGACATATGAAGGTATAAAATATCTATTTTTTTTCTTTGGAAAATCATTAAAAATAATATATGTAAATAACTTTTTATAAAAAGACAGCACCTTTTAGCCGCAGAACCGGACATATGAGTCGCTATATAGCGAATATCCATCTCTGTACCCCAGTCATGTTGCAGCAGTTGTTTAACCACACTGCTCATCCCGCCTTTTAAGGAAGGGGCGGATCCTATCATATATACATGGATTTTATGTTTGTCAGGCATATTCAAAGCTCCTGTTCCAGTATATCGGCAATCCTCATACATGCTCTGCCATCTCCATAAGGATTACTGGCTTTACTCATCCTGTCATAGGCTTCAGGATTATCCAACAACTCAGTAAAATTACGGTAAATTGTTTCTTCATCCGTTCCCGTCAGTTTTAATGTCCCAGCTTCTACACCTTCCGGACGTTCTGTAGTATCCCTCATAACAAGAACCGGTTTTCCAAGAGCAGGTGCTTCCTCCTGTATGCCGCCGGAATCTGTCAGAATAATATGACTCCTTGCCATAAAATTATGAAAATCCAGTACATCGAGCGGCTCAATCATATGTAGCCGGCTTTCTCCGCCAAAAATCTCCTCTGCAGTTTCCCTGACCAAAGGATTCATATGAATCGGATAGATGGCCTTCACATCCGGATGCTCATCCAATACACGGCGAATAGCAGAAAACATATGCTTCATCGGTGTACCAAGATTCTCGCGACGGTGAGCTGTAATCAACACCAGACGGCTGTCTGATGCCCACTCAAGTTCCGGATGCCGATAATCCACTTTAACTGTTGTCTTTAAAGCATCAATAACCGTATTCCCAGTCACATAAATACTATCTGTACTTTTTCCTTCCGACTGCAGATTTGCCTTTGCCAGTGCCGTAGGTGCAAAATTAAAGCGGCTGATAATACTGACAGCCTGCCTGTTAAACTCCTCCGGATATGGACTTGCAATATTATAGGTACGAAGCCCTGCTTCCACATGTCCAACAGGAATCTGCAAATAAAAACAGGCCAATGCCGTCACAAAGGTTGTGCTTGTATCACCATGGACCAATACAACATCCGGCATTTCCTGCTCCAAAACATTTTTAATCTTCTCCAGAATGTCCACCGTAATACTGAACAGACTTTGCTTGTCTTTCATAATGGAGAGATCATAATCCGGCGTCACCTGAAAAGTCTCCAGTACCTGATCCAGCATTTGTCGATGCTGTCCTGTCACACAGACACAGGTATGGAACACATGACTTCTTTTTTTTAGTTCATTCACCAGCGGGCACATCTTGATTGCCTCCGGTCTGGTTCCAAACACTAACATAACTTTTTTCTTCATAACTGTTTCTTCCAATTTTTAAAGATAATAGACTCCGTCCTGACGACAAATATGTCTTGTATCAAAAACAATTTTATTTTCCAGCTTATCCATGTTCTCTTTAATCTCCTGATGATCCACCAAAATAACAACCAGATCAACAGCCTGCAAAAATTCATCCAGATTATGATATTGGTTTGGAACAATATCTCTGTCCACCATCGGGTCATAGATTTTCACCCGGTTTCCGCAAAGATGCCTTTTCAAAGAGGACAACATCTGCAAGGTAGGTGAATCTCTGACATCGTCTACATCAGCCTTGTAAGTCAACCCATAAAATCCTACCCTGCTGACATCTTCAATCCCGCATTGGTTCATAACTTCAGACACTCGACCAAGTACATATTCAGGCATAGAATCATTCACTTCACGGGCTGCTTTAATCACGTGGGTCAGACTTGGAAAATCACCTACGAGGAACCACGGATCAATAGGAATACAATGTCCCCCGACGCCTGGCCCGGGCGACAGGATATTCACCCTTGGATGCTGATTGGCAATCCGAATAATTTCGTAAACGTCCAGATCTTGTTCATGACATATTCTGGCCAATTCGTTCGCATAAGCAATGTTGATATCGCGAAAAGTATTCTCAACGACCTTACTCATCTCTGCTGCCCGAATACTTGTCACTGTAATAGTACCCTGGCAGAAAAAACTGTAGAGAGACTTTATTTTTTCTCCGATCACCGGGTCATCTGCACCAATCGTGCGATCATTATGTAATAATTCATAAATCATATTTCCCGGAATGATTCTTTCCGGTGCATGAGCCAGATGGACATCCTCGCCGATAACCAGACCATACTCCTGGATCACAGGCCGTATATAGGTATCAATAGTACCAGGTGATACAGTCGACTCGATGACAATCACTGATCCTTTATCACATACCGGCAATACTGATCTGACTGCAGTTACTACATAAGAGGCATCCACTTTCTTCGTTATTTCTTCATAAGGTGTCGGAACCGAAATAATATACGTATCCGCCTTTACATATTCTGTTGTAAATAAAACACCATTCTTTCTGGCTTCCTGATATAATTCTTCCAGCCCCTCTTCTTTTAAAGGCAGCTGTCCGACATTCAGAGTCTCGACCCGTTCTCTTTTATAATCAGTACCCACTGCTTCTACGCCATGAGCAGCCATCATCAGAAGCGTCGGCAGCCCGATATACCCCAGCCCTACTACATTTACCATGATTTTCCCTCATATCTCTATCTTTTATTTTTGAACATTACCTTAAGCTTATATCTTAACACATACATCATAAAACTTATATTTCCAACCATATACCGATTCCAGAGTCGACGTGGTTCCTGCATAAATCGATAAAACCATTCCAGACCGCACTTCTGCATCCACAGCGGTGCTCTTTTTGTTGCTCCGGCTATGACATCAAAGCTTCCACCCACACCCATGACAAAAGGTATATTCAGATCTTTCAAATGCTGTCGAATCCAATATTCCTTCTTGGGCGATGAAAATGCTACAAACATAATGTCAGCACCCGACGCTGCCATGTTCTTTACAATCTGTGGCTCTTCTTCCTCCGTAAAATAACCATTTCTATAACCGACAACCTGTAAAGAAGGGTACTTTTCCTCAAATATTTCTTTCACTTTTTCCACTACTTCTTCTCTGGCACCAAACAAATAAATCTTGTACCCCCTGACAGATGAATCCTCAACAAGACGCATGAACAGATCACAACCTGTCACACGCTCTTTCACAGGTACATTTAGCAATCGTGCTGCCAACAAGATAGAAAATCCATCCGCATTGATAAGCGGACACTCATTTACGATTTTTCGAAGCTTCTCATCTTTACGCATGAGATTTATCTTCAGGGCATTAATCACCACATGCTGTACCGGCACCCGGCGTTCAACCATTTCCTCAACAGCCTCCACCGTCTCATCCATCGACATAGCATTGACATATGTATTCAATATCGGATATCTCTTGTCAGCCAGATTCATTTTATACGCCTTTCATTCTATTCCTGTTTTACATATTCCAACTGAAATTGTAACATATTATTATTTTTTTGTAAAATGTTATTTATAAATAGAAAAACCGGCGTATACGAATATTACTCCCCATACGCCAGCCATCTATAGGTCTGACAAACAATTATTCTACTGTCAAATTACTGCTCATCACCATATGCACGGTAAAGGAATGTTACAACCTGAGCTCTGGTACAGTTAGATTTCGGTTCAAAATGGGTTGCATCTTTACCTGCTGTAATACCGTTCTCATATGCCCAAAGAATTGCATTGTAATAATAATCACTTTCCTTCACATCAACAAACGGATTTTCTGTTGTCTCTGATTTCGGTTCACCCTCATTACGATGCAGGAAGGATACAAACTGAGCTCTGGTAACGATGTCGTTTGGTGCAAAATGGGTCTCATCCTTACCCACTGTGATATTGTTCTCGGCAGCCCACAATACTGCTTTGTAATAATAATCATCTGCTGTGACATCAACAAATGGATTTTCTGTTGTTTTAGGCTCAGGCTCATCCATAGTTCTCCAAAGGAAGGTTACAACCTGGGCACGTGTACAGGCAGCACTGGGAGCAAAATGAGTTTCATCTTTACCCACTGTGATATTATTTCTTACAGCCCAGAGAACTGCATCATAATAATAATCATTTTCATTGACATCTACAAACGGATTCACTGTTATCGTATCGGTGAAAGCTACTTCCGAAGATTTTAACAGACTGACTGTGATATCCGCAATCCCACTGCCAACTGCAGTGATTTCGCCATCGGATACCGTGCAGACAAGACTATCTGATGTCTGATAATTCAAGTAACCAGGCTCAATATACGTATTCGCAAAACCATTATCAAAATAGAACTGAACAGAAGCTGTCTCTCCCACATTCAATGTGGTCTTGTCAGTGGATATTCCATAAACAAGTTCCTCAAAATCCGGATCAAACTGTATATCACGAAATGCGGCAGCATCTGTATAGGCGTTTTCAGACACGCCATCAGCCTCATCAATACCGAAACACTGTACCCAATATGGTACTTCGTTGATTAGAACAGCTCCAATGCCGATGGACTGGTAATCTTCATCCAGAATATTGCTCCGATGTCCTTCTGAGTTCATCCATGAATTCATAACCGATGCAGCTGAACCCTGTCCGGCTGCAATGTTTTCACCATACATCTTGTCACACGCCGTAAAGCAAGCCTCATTGATTGGGCGTGTATGGCTAAAATAAATACCTATTTCACTGCCGCGCAGCATAGCAGCCTCAAGAAGACTTCGGTCCATTATAAGTGGTGCCACCCCCTCTTTTTGACGCTCTTCATTCACCAGTTCCAACACCTCAAAAGCTTCTGAATAAGATTCCTGTGAATAAACTGTAGCCGTGGCGACATTCTCATTTTCTTCTATATCTTTACTCTCAAAAGATGTGTTTTCGTCTACCGCAACTCCAGGCTCCTGTGCATATACCGTATGAGTTATTAGCAAGCTTATCGCCAAAGCCATTGTGAGTATCGTTTTTTTATACATAATGCGCCCTCTCCTTTCACATGAGCAAATCATAACAAAAAGAGCTGTCGTACCAAATTTCATTTTCAGTACAACAGCCCCTTTTGCATCTTAATTAAAATAAGTTATCCTATTGTTTGCTAAATTACTCCTCATCACCATATGCCCGGTAAAGGAATGTTACAACCTGAGCTCGTGTACAGCTTGATTTTGGTGCAAAATGAGTTTCATCCTTACCTACGGTAATTCCGTTCTCATATGCCCAGAGAACTGCATTGTAATAGTAATCACTTTCGCTCACATCAACGAATGGATTCTCTGTGGTCTCCGGTTTTGGTTCCCCTTCATTACGATGCAGGAAAGCTACGAACTGAGCTCTCGTAACTGTAGCACCTGGTGCAAAGTGAGTATCATCTTTACCTACGGTAATACCATTCTCAGAAGCCCACAGTACTGCTTTGTAATAATAATCATCCTCAGTAACATCAACAAACGGATTTTCTGTAGTTTCAGGTTCCGGTTCACCCATGGTTCTCCACAGGAAAGTTACAACCTGAGCTCGGGTGCAGGCAGCACTCGGTGCAAAATGAGTCTCATCTTTACCTACAGTGATGTTATTTTCTACAGCCCAAAGTACTGCGTCATAGTAATAATCATCTTTGCTCACATCTTCAAATGGATTCGGATTATACTCTCTGGAACTGATGTATTTGACACCATCAACAGTAACCGTTGCAGTATACTTGATCAAACCATCTTCTGTCTTAGAAGACTCCATGTCTGCCTGTTTAACTGTTTTCTCAAGAGTCTTTCCACATACATCACACTTGAATGTAACGGTTGCAGTAGTACATTTATTATCCCATGTCCACTGAACTGCTGCCTCCTGTGTTACGTTTCCGGCTTTATCTTTTTCTTCCTGATTCTGGTAAGAATGATTGCCAGCTGTAACACTTGCAGTTGAAGTCTCACCGTTGGAAAGTTTTGCTGTAAATTTACCAGTTGTACAATCTCCTGAAACAGTCGCCACTTCACGGCTGCTCAGAGAAGGATTCTCCCAGATACAGTCAAATTTGTGATCTTTCAGATCAGTCGGTACTGTATACATGGATGCTTCTGTTTTGCCTGTAGACCATGTCCACACTTTGGTAGTTTTACCTGCATAAGATTTCACCTGACCATCTGTAAGTACTTTGTCATTACTTCTGAGATGATCTTCTACAGTTTCATCATCTTCCAGTTCAAATGCATGACCACAATCGATACATACATAACTGGTACCTGTCTGCCAGTTTCCACCGTTATCTTTGGTGTAATATGTTTCGTTGAACTTGATGTAGGTATGTCCGTCACCGGTTGGGATTTCGGTTGCTGTAACATCTACGGTTCCAGCTTCGCCGCCATAAACAACGCTGATGTTCTCAGTTGGAAGACTGTCTTCATCTAAAGTATATCCTTCAATTTCGCCTATAGCAGTTTTGATATCATCAGCAGTAAAGGCGTAGGTGTCATCTTTAGGGCCTTCTTTTTCAGCCTTTGTTTCAAGAAGAATTATCTTATCTTCTTCATTTTCTGCGTCAACAGTTGCGGAATCATAAACAGTGATGTTCAGAGTTGCTGTTGCTTTTTCTTTTGATGCAGTCAATGACACTGTTTCTGTTGCACCATAAGTAACATCAACATCTTTGTATTCGTATGCATCCAGTACATAGTTCTCAGGTAACTCTAATCCCTCTGCTTTTGCCTGAATATCCGCTGCCTTGAAAGTATGAGGGTCACCTTTCGCACCTTCTGCTGTCAATGTTCCAGACTGTAAAAGCTGTGCATCTTCTCCGGTTCCATCTTTTATTTCAATAGAAAGGGTTGCTGTTGCCTGAACTTTTGATGCAGTCAAAGATACTGTCTCTTCAGAACCATAAGCAACATCTACATCCGTATATTCATACGTATCCAGTACATAGTTATCAGACAGTTCTTGTGCCACTTCTTCCGCTTTTGCCTTGATATCTGCCGCTTCAAAAGTATGTTTCTCATCTTTCACACCAGCTGCTGTCAGCGTTCCTGACTGCAAAAGCTGTGCATCTTCTCCGGTTCCATCTTTTATTTCGATAGAAAGCGTTGCTGTTGCCTGTTCTGGCTCTTTTTTTGTAGCTGTCAAAGATACTGTTTCTGTTGCACCATAAGTAACATCAACATTTGTATACTCATATGCATCCAGCACATAGTTTTCAGGCAGTTCTTGTGCCACTTCTTCCGCTTTTTCCTTGATATCTGCCGCTACAAAAGTATGTTTCTCATCTTTCACACCATCTGCTGTCAAAGTTCCTGACTTCAAAAGCTGCGCATCTTCTCCGGTTCCGTCTTTTATTTCGATAGAAAGGGTTGCTGTTGCCTGAACTTGTGATGCAGTCAAAGATACTGTCTCTGTTGCACCATATGCAACATTTACATCTTTATAATCGTATGTATCAAGTACATAATTCTCAGGTAACTCTAATCCCTCTGCTTTTGCCTGAATATCCGCTGCCTTGAATGTATGAGGGGCATCTTTCACACCTTCTGCCGTCAATGTTCCAGACTGCAAAAGCTGTGCATCTTCTCCAGTTCCATCTTTTATTTCGATAGAAAGAGTTGCGGTTGCCTGTTCTGCTTCCTTAGTTGCCGTCAAAGTAACTGTCTCAACCTTGCCATATTCAACAGGCACATCTTTAAACTCATAATCATCCAGTGTGTATCCTTCTTTCTGGCTGATCATCTCCTGAGCTTTAGCTTCAATCTCTTCACTCTGGAAAATATATTTTGTTTCCTGTGAATTTTCTTCGCGAGCAACCTCTATTACATCATTGCTTACTGTTGTCTGTTCACCATCTACATTCTCTTTGATCTCAATCTCAAGAATCGCATATTCCTCTTTAGTTTCAGCAGCATCCACTGTCTCAGCAGTATCAGTTACCATTGTGGTATCCTGCAGCCGGCCACAATCAGAACAACGGCTTACTGTATACTTATCCTCTGTACAGCTTGCCGGAACTGTCACATTTTTATAACTGTGACTTCCGCCTGCCAGATGGCTCATATCAATGGTACCAACAATATTAGCACTCCACATGAACTCATCGTTATCATTTTCTTCACTATTGTTGTAGTAACTATTATAAGACGGTTCATAATTGGTTTCTGCAAACTGATAACCATAGCTGCTGTAATCTGTTAACTGACCAAAATCTTTACCGGAAATAAATGCATAGTTAGTTGCAACAGATACATACATTTTTCCATCTGCTTTGATAGTCATATCAGCAATCGGAGGATTCTCAACTGTGATTCCGTTTGTTCCAGAATCACCACTGGTCATGGTAAATGCCAGACCTCCGAGACCATTGGACATATCACGTTTGCCACTTACTTCTGTATATTCAATCAGTTTTTCCACAGCACCTGTTTTCAGGTCATAGGAAAGGATACAGTTAGATAGGCTGAAGTAAATCTTATCATTGTAATATGCGCAGGAGATTGAAATGGAAGGATATTCTTCTACATATGCCTGATGCTCCTCATACAGTTCTGCAAGTGCAGCATTGTCTTCCATCGCTCCGCTTGTCGGATTATAAACCTGACCATTATTGAAGTCAATCAGTGTACCGAACTCATCACTGGAATCGGACATGGAAGCATTATCATGGTAAGCAATCTTATATTCTGTATCAGAAAACAGTCCTTCATAATCTGTGATAGAACCATCATCAGCTGCTCTGCTGCTGGAACTGCTGCCATTTCCATAATTTCTCATAATATCCAGCAGATCTGTAGAGTCATAGAGATAATAAATTTTATCACCGACTTTATACGGCTGGCTCTTTACAAAAGCAACCCATGCCTCTTCATAAGTCTGGTCAGTAGCAATATTTTCATACAGCGTACGGATTTCTTTAAAGTTATCCTTGTACATCTCACGGCAGGAAGTATCACTGAACATAAAGTACAGGTGATTCAGGTTACCATCTGTCTCCACGCGGTCACGATTCATACACTCGATATAGATATCCACATAACAAGGATCTACATAATACCACTTGCCGTCAAGTTTTACTGCATTCCAGTAATGAGCTTCGCCAAATGGGGAGTTCTGACCGAACATGGTAACATCCTTCGCATCAAAGATAATCTTTACATAGTCAGCAATTGCAGCAGAATCCTTGCTCCATTTGTAATTGCCATCCTCATCTTTTACCGGATTTCCATCGCTGTCCAGTTCATAGTTCAGCTCCTTATAGGATTTCCAATTCTCAGCTGTATCAATATCAGTTGCACCATCTTTCAGATAAATCTCCGGATGTGCACACTGCAGCAGATATGCATAAACATTGGCATAACCGAAACATACAGCTTTGTGACCTACAAAAACACCAATCTGGTTGGATCCCCACATACCGACGATAGCAGCAGCTGTGGAAGCAGCCTGCTGCTCTCCGCTGCCGCCTTTTTCCTGCACATCTACCATGAAAGCTTCTGCCTGCTGAGTAGCAATCGCTTCTGCCTGTTCTTCCCCATATGCATCTTTCAGTGCATCATAGGTTCCATCGTGTACCTGCTGTTTAATCATATTATACATACAGTTATAAGCATATGTATAAAGCGGATTCTCTGCCGGTTCCGGCTCTACCATTTCTTTCATGATAGAGTCCATGGCAAACTGACAATTATTAGCCAGCCAGTCATTCAGTGCCATATATGTCTGCATCTCTGTCATATCATCTTCCAGAACAGACAGAGCCTCATTTCTTCCTGCAATTACTTCATCTTTATATTCAGAAACTGCAAACTGAGTACCCAGATAATACAGCTGAACAATACCAGACAAAGTAGCATAATCAACATAACCTGCCTGGGCAGCATCTTCCGGAATGCTTGCGATATCCAGAAGTGATCCAATTGGGCTGGAATTGGTATCTCTGGTTGTGTTATAAGGCACCTGAACACCAAAGATGTCTGCGTTATCTTCACAAAGCTGCAGATACTGTGCATACATGCCCAGAAGTTCCTGGCTCTGTTCCTCTGACAGATTGTATACGGTCTTTAATTCTTCAGCCGCCATAACAATCATAGGATCCATCTCAACTTCAGCGGTGGTAACCTGACCTTCGTCATCCGTCTCATATGTAACATCGGCAGCACCTTCCATACCCGTCTCGTCCAGTACCTCTGCTGTAGCATTATCCATCTCTTCAGAAGTAATTCCAAAACGTGACAAATCCAGACTGCCATCAAAACCATTGAAAATCCAGTTTTTAATAGCATCCTTCAGCTTACTCTCAGGGGTTTCCTTCTGAACTTCATGCTCTGTACTCTCAATCATGTTGCCCATAGCCCCTATAATCCGGGCAGCTGCTATATTATCCTGAGCAGTCTGACTAAGTACAACTTCACTCGATCCTTCGGTGCTTTCCTCTGTATTCGCAGGGGCAGCAAAAGCAGGTGTCAGTGAGCTTGCTGTCATCGCAAAAGTGAGCAATCCGGCAGTAAGCTTAGCACCATATTTTTTCATACTCTCATTTCCTCCTTCAACATTCAATGTTTCTTTGTTTCACTTTTCTTTTTTTCCTTATTAATTTGGAGAACAAAGAAGATGCTCTTATCCCTGTATATCCATCATGATCCTCCCCATTCATGAATAAACGATGTTGTTTCCGGACCTGCAGTCACAGAAAACAAGTGCATTATTCTATTGAAATAGCGTACCACGAACCACTTCCGATATCAAGTAATAATTGCCTAAATATTGTACAAAATAAATACCAAAACACTGAACAAACTCCCCAAAATTCCTATTTTCTCATTTTCAAGTACGCCTCGGCGTACTTGCTGCGAGGTGCGCGTCATGCTTTGCATGACACGATACATCTGCGCACCTCTGCAATCCGCCGGAGGCTTTATCTTGGAAGGAGATTGGACTCCCACCAAGACTAAATTGTTACAACTCACCACCTATAGAGGTGGGAGTCTTATCTCCTTTCAAGATAAAAATAATAAGGTCACTCAATTCCCCGATTGTCCGCACATTTCTAATATCTACTGCCGGTATATCAATACCAAATGCATCTTCCAGATCACCCAGCATTACCACAACTTCTACCGAAGAAAGCCCCATATCCGCAAAAAGTTCTGTCTCTGAAGTGAGTGTTATTTCCGTCTCTGTGGATTCTTTAATCACCTCAATGATTTTTTTCTTTACATCTTGTATTTTCATATTCTGTTCATACCTCCTGTTACACTTTCCCGTATCAATTTGCCAACCGCCGTTTTGGCAAACGGTTCTTCCATAAATCGGATCTGCCGAATCTGTTTATACATGGGAGCTTTATCATTATATTGTTCAATAGCCCGTTCAATTTCTTTCCGGACCGTCCCCTTGTTGTTTTCACCGCTTTGTATCGGATATTCCGGATAAACCGCTGCCATCAACATATCATTTTCCACACCGACCATAACTTCACATATTTCTTTGCAGCAATATAATTTTCTTTCAATCTCCTCCGGGCTTACATTCTCACCATTGGAAAGTATAATCAGATTCTTCTTTCTTCCTGTCAAATACAGATATCCTTCCTCATCCTCACGGCACAAATCACCGGTTGCATACCACCCGTCATGAATCACCTGTGCTGTTCCTTCTTCATCTCCGTAATACCCCATCATAAGAGATTCACTACGGAGATACAATTCTCCATCCACAATCTTCACCTGCATCTGAGCAGGTGGTTTTCCAATGGTATCCGGCCGATCCGGGGTCATTTCCCACATAAATCCAATGCCTCCGGCTTCAGATGCTCCATATCCCTGCAGCACTATAATATCATGTTGTAAAAATATCTGTAAAAACTCAGGAAGGAACGCAGCACCGCCGCAGTGCAGCATGCGCAGGTTCCACCCCAGACGTTCTCCATGAATTCCCCCTTTTTTCAGTTTTCGGGCAAGAACCGGAAGCATGGATGGAACCACCGGCACATAATCCGGTTTCATATCTTTCAGATATCGATAAAAATACTTAAGATTGCCCGCCAGGCAAATCTCCGCCCCCAGATATATAGCATTCAAAATCATAACAAACCCTGATATATGATGAAAAGGCAATACAGCAAGAAGCGAATGAAAGGATTTGTCATTCACATCGCTGCACACACTGGCTACAAGTGCGCGAGAAGACATCATGACTGCTTTGCTCCTATTAGTAGTTCCAGAGGTAAAAAATATGCAGGCCAGATCTTCAGGGCTCTGCATTACTCGCATATCTGTTTTCTCGTATTTTTCATTTTCTGAAAAAATTTCCTGCATGGACACAGTAGTCACATATTCCGGAAGGATGGCCGAAAAAACCACATCTTTCGTCGAAACATCGTACAGAATCGCATCAATATTTACTCTTTCGGCCAGTTCTTCTACCGTCTCTGCATCAGACTGCCAGTTCAGGAGAACCGCAACTGAACCCGACCAGAAGATTGCACAGAAATTAACCAGCCACTCATAGCTGTTTTGTCCCATAATACCGATGTGTTTCCCACACAACTTTCTGTTTTTCAGAGCACAGGCATGTTTCCTCACCGCACAGAAGAATTCTTCCGTTGAAACATCTATCAGCTGCCCGTCCACGATATAGCGAAACAGACGTCTTCCCGCCATTTGACTTTCCAGCATTTCCAGAACCTGGCGCATATTATTCAAATCACACATCTCCTTTTCCTTCTCCACTTTCTATAAATTCCCGACACAATCCAATAAAGCACGTACATTACCGCACAGCGCCCGAAAAAACAGAGCACCACAGCAAGCCATGGATTTTTCGGAAACATCCTATTCAGACGATACCAGGGAAAAATAATCTTCTCATAGGCATGAAGACATACGATCCAAATTGAATAAAAGCCCGCCTCTTCCAGCAGCCTGACAATTTTTCCATTCCAGTCACGCTGCATCACATGGGCATAAAACCGCAGCAGCAAAAATCCGGTACAAAATGTAGCTGCCACATCTATAAATCCCAGACGCCATACACAGGCTACAATGTTTACTTCCCCAAATGCAGCTGAAAAAAGAGCCAATGCTATGATAATAATCCACCAGCCCACAGGAAGCTTCTCACTCAGTAAGTGTTTCTTTCTGATCCACTCTCCCGCTGCCAGATATCCTGCTGCCAACAATGCCATCGGAAAACACAAGGGCCATACCACTGTAATTCTTGTCAGAAAATACCCCGCAATCACACACCCTGCTGTCAAACACCTCTGGAGCCGCACCGACTTTATCCATGTAAGGGCATTATAAATATTCCATCCGCCAAACAAAGCCAGTATAAACCATAAAATACTGACTGATTCCACGGGAATCCCCATAAAACGCCCTCCGCCTTCTGCATTTAGCCCCAGAAGATAAGTCAAAATCAATTCCCCGCCATTTTTCAAAAAAGAACGTTTTTTCATAATTGCCAGAAGAACCTTCGTCAGAAGAACCGCTGCCGCCACCATCTCATAAGGTTTCAACAGGATTTTTTTCTGTATTTTAAAACACTTTTTCGGAGTCCGTTTATAAAATCCAAACCCACTGATCATGAAAAATGCGGCAATAATGCCGCCTCCCAGAACCGTTCCGGCTCCTTGAAACGGGTAACTGCTGTTTATTTTCGGCAAAACCGGGTTCATCGAATGTCCCAATACAATCAGTATCATTCCCAAACCACGAGCCAGATTATAATATCCCAGACTTTCACTATTATCCGATTGTTTCTCCACTTTTTTACTCCTTTTATCCCTGTCAGGACATGATTTGATAAAGCTGCAATGACAAAAATGCTATAAGAACAACGCTCGCAGCTATCATAAGCAATGCCTTCTCCGGAAATAATCGTTCATTTACCTGATGCTTTCTGCAGGCTTTTTTCATCTGCAAATAATGCAGCAGCGTCAAAAGCATATAACACACAAGGGTTGTCCAACCTGCTGCAACATATCCATAAACAGGAATAAAAATCACATTCAGCAGCAGATTAGCAGCAGAACAGATGATGGAAACCAACGGAATACCCTTTGTTTCATTATAATACATTTCAACATTGGCAAACATCATATAAAGAAATATAAAAAAAACGCTGGACGCCACCGGGGGAATAACCCAAATCGCCTGGCTGTAATCACTGGTTGCCATAATTCTGACTAAAATAGGAGCAAACAGACTCATTGCCAGAGTTGCCCCTGCGACAATCAGGCATAATACCCCGGAAGTACGACGCACTTCCGACAGATGACCGGCTTTCAGTCTTTTATACATCCAGGGATTGAACGAACCATTCACTGCAGATACCAGCAAAAGGATGATGGTAGCGGCGGAATATGCTACACTGTAAATTGCTGTCTTCCCACTTCCTTCATAATAATTAATCATGATTCGATCCGACTGATTCAAAATCGACTGTGAAATATAATAAAAAACTAATGGCAGATTGAAACGCAAAGCAAAATTCCAGTATTCTTTTTTGCAAAATAGTTTTCCTTTTTTAAAAAGAAAAATCAACACAATCAGTCCAAAAAAACTCTGGACTGCGACAGATGCAATAATTCTGGCTTCAGCCCTGTAACTGGTATTCAGCACCGCCAATACCGCAATCACCGGATTTAATATTGTGCTGATCAAAGTAATCACTGCCGGCAAACGATAATGAAAATCAAAGCGCTCCCGATTGGTCCACAACATCAATGGTGAATTAAAAAACAACTGGACAAACATCAGCCCCATAATCAGACTGCTCAAACCGGTAATCCGGTTAATCTGTCGATGAAACAACAGATACACAATACCCACACTCAGGGTCATCACCATGATCAGCCCTGCCGCTGAAGAGGTATACCCATCCTTATCTTCTTCATGGCGGATCAGCCCATTATTCAATCCTTCATACGGAATCTTCAGTGACGTAATCAAAAGAAAGATTTCAAACCAGGCAAAATAAACATTACACACACCGTATTCTTCTGTAGTCAGAAGCCGTGTGAATATGGGCACGGTAATAAATGCTGTTCCCCTCTGTAAAAAGTTACAAATTGTAAACCAGATGGATGTTCGTACCGCCGGCGACATCTGCCGGTATTTTTTTATCAAATTTATTTTCACTGCCTTGTCTCCTGTTTTCTGTTTTCTCTCTTCACCTTCTGTTCAGCAAACAGGAAACCAATCAGGAAAGCTAATGACACCGACACAGGGCTGGCAAATGCCGACTCACTGGTACTGGATAACAAAAGATATAATAACGGAATAAGGGCCGCAGCAAAGGCACTTTTATCACTCCTCAACGTCCACACTTTTTGTACAAATAGTATCAATACTCCGATAAGCGCAGCAAATCCCACAAATCCGCACTGCCCCATGATCATAGGCCAGTATGTATCAGATACAAATTTATGATATTCAGGCGAAAGTCCCCACACTCCCTCCATCTGATACATGCTATAGACCGGGGAATACGGTTCCGCAGAAAAAGCAGATCCAAAAGTCCCCCATCCCGTTCCGAAAGGGAAGTGATCTATCGCCAAAAATGGGGCAGCAATGGTAAGTACCGCCCGGGCAGATTCCACTCCCATGGTATAATAATAGCTGATCAGCTGATATAAGCCTCCTGCAACAGCCAGGCCAACCACACATACGGCAAATATTTTAACTTTTTTACTAATCTTCTGTTTCTGCCGAAATACCAGAAGATATACCATCAGAATACAGGCTGCTGCCCCCATGGCCTTTGCCCTTCTTGTGCTAAGCATTACAAAAGCCAACATCACCAGCGGTGGTATAATCTCTTTTTTCTTTTCTTCATAAAACCATAAATACCAGGCACTCAGGAATACACCCTGCCCCACCAGATATGTATAGGCGGAATAGAACAATTTAACCGCACGCATACCACCTCTGGTCTCTGTTGAGAAGATTCCAAACCCCAGATCCAGCAGACACAGAGCAAACAAGATTGCTGTAATCACATTCAGCAGCAGCCATAAATTCTTTCTAATTTTCTTAAAATCCAGACTACTATCTGCGAATATCAAAAAGGTACCGCCAACTGCCAGGAAAAACTTCAGATTCACATAAGAATCTTTGGCTGCACTGATAAAGTTCTGATACTGATACATAAAGTTTCCTCCCCAGCCCCAGCACCAGAATATCAGCAAAAGAGCAAGAAAAATAATCCTTTTTCTCGTCCATACAATTTTATTCTTCTTTTTGAAAACCCAAAAAGCCAGAGCGGGAAAGAACAATACAGCAAACACCTCATCCAGATACTGAAAGGGTTCAAACCACTGCTGCAGCCGATTCTGTATTACAAAAAGAATGATACAGGACAAAAATAGGTACGTTTTTCCCGAAGTAACTGTTTTTATCATATTCCATGCCCTCTTCACATATAATCCGTCTGTTCAAACTCTGATAAATCCGGCAGAATGTGAGTAAAACTTTCTTTCAGCATTTTCTTCATATCTTCAAACGCTATATCTGCCTTACTGTCATTCAAGCAGATCACCGGATACGTCTGTCGTTCTATACTTCTGCAAATCTTCTTAATATCATCTTCCCACAATTCGTAATGGTGCCCCCATCCTGTACGTCGTACAGCAAAATTTCCTTCACAAATCTGCCAGCACTTCATCAGCCAATGCGTATAGTCCTGTTTGGAACGAAACTTGTTAGTTCCACAGTTTTCCAACAGTTCCCCTTCCTTTTCCCATACCTTTGTAAAAGTACTTTTCAGATAGGATGAAGGAAGATGGCTGTCCCTGAAACAGGAAAAATACTGAAAAGGTGCCAGCAGAAAATTTCTTAAAAGATCCCCTCCATACTGTACCGTAAAGAATTTAGCAAAATTTTTTTTAAGTACTTCCTTCTTACTAAAATGTCGGTTCAATAACGAAAAATTATTTATTTGCATGTGGGGCAAACAGTCTTCCGGTCCGGGAGCTGTCGCAATATCCATCAAAGCCGACTCCCGCGGAACACCATCTTTAAAAAAATCAGATGGTGTTACAGGAGCAGTCAAAAACATGTCATCATTAAAAAGTACGAACTGCTCACTCAGGTCCGGAATCTTATGGAGCCACAATTCAATCACATTGGAATTAAATGTAGGAAGGTATTTTTCCGGTATATAATCCCGATGATTCACCAGTCTGAGTTTGGGATGCTCCACATTCATCCAGAACGGAATCTGTCCATTGGTCACAAAAAATATACGATTCACCCAGGGGGCAAATTGTTCAGTTCCTCGAAACCAGAACCTCATCAAATCCCAATCCCGATAACGATTATCACTGGATCCATTATTTTGACTCTGCGGGCAGTACAAGCTCCTTTCTTTCTGCCATTCCGGATCACTCCCATCTACCCATAGAACTACAAAATCTATCTTGTCATTCATTGTTCCATACACCTATATTTATTCTCCACGATATAAAGGAAGAATTTTTCTTCCGTATTCCTCCAATGTATCAAATGTTTCCTTACGACAGGCGGAACGGAACATTTCCGGTTCGCTGCTATTCCAGATTGTCTGAATCATCTCCTGCAATCTTTCTCTGTCTCCGCCGGGAAATAACCAGCCCGTTCTTCCATCTTTGATTAATTCCGGAATTCCACCCCGATCGGAACCCAACACAGGGATTCCGCACATGATACTTTCAATGACGGAAAACGGGCAATTCTCATGGCACTCCGAAGGACATACGGAAAACCTTGCTCCGCCAATCAGTTTTGTCAAATCATCTCCGGTAAGAAAACCGACATTTTTTACATTTGAAATTCCCTCCACCAGATCCGACAGAGAACCTTTTCCTGCAAAAACAAAGGGAATCTGCGGCAGCTTCCGACAAACATCCAGCAACATACGAATACCCTTTTCATCCGAATAGCGGCCAAAATATAACACATATTCACCTTTTTTCACCGATTTTACTTTCAAAGGCTCCATAAAATTACGAAGCATTACCGTTCTGCCTGACAGAACAGAATTCGTATCCAGTTTTTCTTTCATAAAAAAGGAAGGACATATAATCACATCCATCATACTGTAAATATTTCTTTTTTTCCAGTATACTCCCTCTGCTGCACCCACACAACTCCTAAAAAAAGAATTATGAATACATCGTCCCGAAACACAATTCCAGTAACTTCCATGCAAACATTTCTCACATACATATCTCTGACTGGGGCTGTACATATAATGATTCGGACAGACCATCTGTGAATCATGCGCTGTATAAACCACCCGTATTTTCTTTCCGCATTGTCTCCGGTACTCCTTTACCGCAGTTAATATTGAAGGCGTAAGCTGATAATTAAAATTATTGATATGCATCACATCCGGCTGAAACACATTTAAAATATATCTGATTTTCCGTTTTGCTTCTGCAGAATAAATAAGTTTAAAGGGATTGGTCAAATTGGCTCCAATCCCTTTTTTATGAAAGTCCTTCGAATCACAGTAAAGTTCCCATCGATTTCCCACTATATTTTTCGGATGGTACATACCAAAATATTCTACTTCGTGTCCATGCTTTTTCCAATATTCACCAAGTTTAAATACATATGTTTCTGCACCTCCTGCCGGATACAGAAATTTATTGACCATTAATATTTTCAAAACAGACTCCTCATCACGCTTTAATCACTCGGAGTATAACATCAGCGTCTTCCTGACAGTCTCATCCCAATTATAATTTTCACACACATAATCACTCACCTGACTGCGGCTGCGTTCAATCAGTTCCGGCTCTCTGCAAAGTCTCTGCAATACATTACGCAGATCTTTCCTGTCACCCTTCCTAAAAAAGAACCCATACTGACCAAGAACCTCTGTGCACTCCGGTATATCAGAACAAAGACAGCAGTTTCCATAACTCATAGCCTCCAACAGACTGATTGGCATACCTTCCACATCAGACGGCAGACAGTACAGATAACTATTAGAGTATAACTCATCCAACAGTTCTCCCTCTACAAATCCGGTAAAAAGAATCCTGGAGTCCCGTTCTGCCATTGTCTGAATTCTCTGGTAAAAAGCATCTGCGTCAGACGGCTCTCCTGCAATTACCAGCTTCTTCTCCGTTTTTATCTCTGCAAATGCTCTGATCAGATTTTCCAGCCCTTTTTCAGGTACAATGCGCCCCAGATATAAAATATAACTGTCCTTTTTGAGATTCCACAACTGAATAATTCTCTCCGCTGCCCGATTCACTGGTTTCTCAATGCCATTGGGTATCAACGTTGTATTTCTGTCATATACTTTACGAAAATATTCCTGCATCGCTCTGCTCAGCACAATAATCTCATCTGCACATGTCGCAGCTATCTTTTCTCCCCATTTCAAATACCAGGAAGCAAATCTTCCCCACTTGCTTCTCTGCCAGTCAAGGCCATGAATCGTAACCACGGTACGAATCCCCAGTGCATGGGTTAAAAATGCCATAAAAGCCGGACCTTCACCATGAAAATGGACGCAATCATACCGTCTGCCTGCCGCACACAAGGTTCCCAGCAAAGAGCCCAGCATCGTGGCTACTCCTTTGACATTAACAACCGGTATCTCATGAATATGAACTCCCAGATAATCCCACCGAAGCGGCTTCTTTTCTTCTCTTTTTTCTCCCTTACAGCATCTGCGGCAGTTATACAATGTCACTTCATGTCCCCTTGCTGCCATTCTCACAGACAATGCCTCAACTGCAACTTCAATTCCTCCTTTTCGGGACGGAACCTGCTTCTGCCCAATCATTGCAATCTTCAAACCAGAACTACCTCTCTACAATAATTTCGCGTAATAAACAGTGTACGTGATTCTGTCTGTTTTGTCAATCTGACAATGCCATTGTTCCAGTCTCATCGCATCGCAGAAGTAAAGAGACGGATTGCACAAACTTCATGCCATCCGCCTTATCTTTTATGTAAAAATCATATGTAATATATCAAACTGCCACCGCACGTTTTACTGTTCTGCGGTTCTTTCTCCATGTATTTCTTGCCGAAAGAATCTCTTGTGTCAGACCAATGCGGTTTGTCTTAAAATGGAAGAACGGACGTTCTGAAAGCTCCACAATCTCTACCGGCTGCATATAATCATCCAGACAGCCACGAACTTCATCTTCAATATCATCCACTGTATACCCATCTTTCAGAATTACAAACAAATACGGGAGGAAACACCCCCTATGCTCATCATCCGGAACCACAACAAAGAACTCATCATTGATTCCCTCAATCTCGGCGTCTGCCAGACGGTTTTCCATAGGCAGTGTAGCCAGATCACCTCCACCATGACGGGGAGATTTTCCACGTGTCTGTACATAGAGCACACCGTCTTCGTCCATGTAACCCAAATCACCGGTATGCAGCCATACCATACCGTCCTCATGGGTCTGCAGAGCTTCTGCCGTTGCTTCCGGAGTATCATATCCCAACATAAGTCCAGGACCGCTGACGCAAATTTCACCCATCTGATGATAAGTAAGTTCTTCCTGTGTGCCCGGTTTAAAAACGCTTATCACGTTACAAAGGGTTGGGATTCCAACATTACCATTTCCCATCGGATGCGGAGACAGCGGAAGGGTCATATTGGAGCCTGCCTCACTGCTTCCATATCCAGTAGTAAACCGTGCATTACAGTTATGAGCTTTCAGAAACTCCTGTGCATTTTCCAACTGCTTGTTATTATATGCCTCACATCCAACTCCAGCTGCCAAAAGGTATGACATGTCGTAATCATCAGCAATCCGTCCATTGTGCATGATATTTTCAACAAACCATGGAATCATTACAAAGGAATTCGGACGATAACGCATCATTTCCAGGTCGATATCCATCGGATCACAGAACGGACTCAGAATCAGCAGTTTATTTGAAGCCAGAGGCATCAGAATTCCAGATACAGTAACAGCAATCAATGCAGGCGGAAGACATGCTATCATCCAGGAAGGGCGAAAATCATCTGTCCCTGCATAGAAATTCATCTGATGAACCACGCCAATCATCGTATGTGCAGAATGAATTACCTGTTTGGAAGGGCCTGTGGAACCACTGGTATAAGCACGGAACAGCGGACGATCCACATTTGTCTGCGCTTCTGCTTCTCCATCAAACTTTTCTCCCTGTGCCAGGAATTCATCCCATCCCAACACTGCCGAACCACCGGCTTTTACTTCCGGGTAACGGCTGTCCAGTGTATTCTGAATATAATCAGGCATATCCTCACGATTGCAGGAATAGCAGGGATCCAGAAGCACTACTTTTTTTACAGAACTATCAGACAGGTATTTTTCCAGTTCGTTCTGTGCCAAATAGTCATGGGCAATGATCACTTCAGCACCGGATTTTCTGACAGCTTCCACATTCTCTTCCAATGTATTATCACGGCACAGTAAAGAGGCACCGATTTTCTCAGCAGCAAGAAGGACATACACCAGTTCCGGAACTGCCTGCAGGAATACTGGAATCTGATCTCCTTCACCAAATCCCAGAGCTTTCAATGCACGGGCAATAATTTCTGTCTTTTCAAATACAGTGCTCCATTTGATATCATTGCCATAATAATGCATAGCAATTACATTTTCACCCGGACAGTTCATTTTCAGATACTCCATTAACGTACATGCAGGAATCTGCAGGTTTCTCAGTACTTCCGGGTAATATTTCATCCATGGGCGATCGATACTCGGTCTGCCCGTCATATTATTCATGTTCATAACCATTATACTCCTTTTATCGCATCAGGTAATTTTTTCCATCCATCGGATTGGCTAAGTGTAGCACAGACCAAAATGGAATACACGGGAGTAAAATGGTCAAAAAATGACTGAATATGATTCACAAAGAATCATTATTGAAAAATTGTCAGTAAAACGCACTATTCCATGCAGGAAATCATCTTAATTCCATGAAGAACATGCTGTATATAGGAAATAATCTCCGCTTTATCAGAAATAATGACAGAGTCACCATAGTTCCAGAACTCTTCAAATGACTGTTCGAACACTTTCTGCATATCTGCCCGGTTAATAACCAGCATACCATTTCGTTTGGCAGAACTTTTCAGGCGCAGATAAGATATGGTATCCGTCAGGAAAATACACTGATTATCAATATACTCAAAATCCGAGACAAACTGACCGTAAATCAATCTGTAATCCAGATTTTCACAGTTCTCGCTGAGTTCCAGAAGATATTCCATATATCTAAACTGCTGCTGTACAGAAAGTTTCACCTTGTAATTGAAAAAATCCAATTCACCGGTAACCACAAAATTGGAAAATGCAGATTCGTATATCATGATTCTGATATGTGATTTCTGGACGATGTTTCGTACCAACCGGTGAATATTCCTCAGTTCTTCAATATTTACAGACAATTTTCCACTTTTCTCCAGATCCTGCACAATTTCTTCAAAGAGAGCCTCCGACAGAAAATGTTCTGTCATGTGTCCCACCAGACAGCGAATATTCGGAGACAGTAGAGTATGAATGTAATCATGATTCCGTATCATATCACGGATGTTTGTACTGCGAAAAAGCAGTCTCTCGCGATTGCACAGAATCTTGATGTTTCTGTATAAAGCATTACAATTGTCTGTATCTTCACTCACATTCACAGACATACACCGATCCCGGCTGATCAGCATAGCCGAAATAGCAAAATCTTCTTTCACAACAAAGACCGCCCGGCCTCCGGCCTGAATATCCGCATAAAGCTGGAAATCTATCAATATATTATCTGTCAGCATATTAATCAGAAATATGGTATCATAAATATAGTCCCACTTTTCCGGCTGCAGATTAATCACCATGGAAAAATGGACATCCGGATACCCCCTCTGCCCGCCTTCATGCTCTTTCTCAATACGAGTAAACTGCAGGCGATACTCATGTCCCATAGACATCAAATCCATCGAAGCCACAATATCCAGTGACTTCACCCTTCTAAGCACCGGATGCCTCATTTTGGAAATAAACTGGGGCAGGGTGAGTTCCGGATAATAAACTGTTTTCAGAGCCACATTTGCCCCCGTATTCTTTTGAATATCACGTACATAGAAATACTCTGCTTCCAGATTATCAAAAATCGCCAGCTTTAAGTCTTCACAATCATCCAGAGAATACTCAGACAACAAGGTATTCCGCCCTTCTTCACTGGCTGATTCTACTATACAATGGCTGATTCCTTCCAGAATCTTCTTCTCCATCTTTTCCGCCGGAAGCATACGGCCGCTCACCCATTTACTGATATAGGACACATCATACTGTAACTCCTGTGCAAGAGTATAATTTTTTAGTTCTGCAACTGACATCAAGTATTCCAATAATTTACTAAATCGATTTTTTTCTTCCATTTTATTCTTCCCTACGCATAAAATGAATTGTGTGAATCATTTTTTGCCATTTTCACAATGTTTTATTCACATTTTTCCTGCGACCCATTCATATTTTCATGATTATACCATCTGTGTCTCCAAATGTAAATTATCAACATCTTCTTTGCTTGTTTTTTTACTCGACATTTTTATACATTCTTATGTTTCAACTGACTTATCAGTATTTCTCCATTAATTTTGTAAATCAAACTATTTTTAAAGTTGACATTCATTATTTTTCTGTTATACTAGTGTCAACTTATTTTAAATAGAGGTTAACAAATGAGTAAAACAAAAAATCTGATTAACTGCAGCCTGTTCACAGCACTGATTGCCGTAGGAGCGTTCATCAAAATTCCCATTCCGGTAGTCCCTTTCACTCTGCAGTTTCTATTCACAACACTGGCCGGTCTGCTTCTCGGCTCCAGAAAAGGAACTATCTCTGTTGTTGCTTACATGCTGCTGGGACTGGCAGGTCTCCCCATTTTTTCTGAAGGCGGAGGCATCTGGTATATTTTTAAGCCCAGCTTCGGGTATATTATCGGCTTTTGCCTGGGAACTTTCGTAACCGGTCTGATAGCAGAACGAATGAAAGAAAAAACAATCCCCCGATATCTGCTGGCCAACTTTGCGGGTCTGCTGATTGTCTATGCCGCAGGCATGGTTTATTACTATGTCATCTGTAATTATGTTATTGACACACCCATTGCTGTCGGTCCTCTGTTTTTGTACTGTTTTCTGCTGGCTGTTCCAGGAGACATCTGTCTGTGTATTCTTGCAGCAATTCTTGTCAAACGGGTAAAACCCATTCTGGACCGGCAGCTTTCTTAACCAACAAGTAAAAATATCACCGAACGAAAAGGAGTAATTATGAATGCATTAGATTTGGCACAGGAAATTATCAATGGCAAAAGAATCACACGGGAGGATGATTTATCCTTCTTTTTAAACTGTGAGTTAAAGGAACTTTGTGAGGGAGCAGATCGCATCCGTGCTCACTTTATCGGAGATAAAGTCGACCTTTGTTCCATCATCAACGGACGCAGCGGCCGTTGTCCGGAAGACTGCAAATACTGTGCACAGTCCGCTCACAATCATACCAACTGTGAGATCTATGATTTTCTGCCGAAGGAAAAAATCGTAGAAGCCTGTAAATTGAACGAAAGCGAAGGCGTGGATCGTTTTTCTATTGTCACGGCAGGAAGAGCATTGCTGACCAATGACGGTGAAATTGCATTTCAGTCCGGTGCATCTGCTTCTATCACCGGAAATATGTTGACCACTGCTGCCTGTGCCACCATCCGCAGCGACAGAGAAATGCTGAAAAAACTGAACCGGGACGTGACACCCGAATATTGGAGGAATAAATAAGATGAGCCGAGCGCTATTTATCACAGGAACCGGAACAGATATCGGCAAAACCTATGTTACCGGCCTGATTGTTAAAAAACTGGCCGAACACAAAAAAAATCCCGGTTACTACAAAGCAGCCATGAGCGGCAATGCACGCCGACCGGACGGAAGCCTGATTCCCGGCGATGCTCTGTTCGTACAGCAATGTTCCGGAATCAGTCAGCCACTGGAAGAAATGTGTCCCTATGTATATGAAAATGCCTATTCTCCCCATCTGGCTTCCCGCATTGAGGGCAATCCTGTTGTCATGGATGTGGTAAAACAGGGATTTTACTCTGTCTCCCGGATGTATGATATTTCTTTTCTGCAGCGGGCAAAAGAACTGTGTACCCAATATGATGTGCTGTTAATTTTTGACGAAGTGGCCACCGGATTTGGCCGTACCGGAAACCGGTTCGTAGCAGATCTGGTTCTGCCGGATATTCTGGTATTGGGCAAAGCCCTCACAGGCGGTTACATCGGTCATGCTGTGACTGTTGCAAACCACAAAGTATATCAGGCATTCTACAGTGACGATGACCGGCACGCCCTGATGCACGGTCCCACCTTCATGGGAAATGCACTGGCCTGCGCTGTTGCCCTGAAGGGTATTGAAATTTTTGAACGTGAAAACTATATGGACAAGATCCGGCGGATTGAAGAAATCTCCCATCGTGAAATGGACGGATTCTCTGACCCACGCATCAGAGAAATCCGCATCATGGGAGGCTGCACCTGCATCGAAGTTCATGATTCCAAAACACTGGAGGGATTCCAGCAGTTCGCTTATGAACGAGGTGTATTCAGCCGCCCGTTCCTGAAATATATGTACGCCATGGTTCCCTATATTATAGAGGAAAAAGAACTGGTAAAGATATTTAATACCATGAAAGCATGGTTTTTGAAATAATTCATTCTTTTTTGCCGGGGGCGGCAGGTAATCCATAGGCAGGCTCTGCAGTACGAACAGCCCGCAGAATGGCTTCTGCCATCACCTGCGCCCCCAGTGCACCTACAATATCCTGATCCGCAGACACTTCACCCAATGATACCGCATAAATGCTGTCGCCGTCCGCTGTGGTATGAACCGGACGAATAGCCCGGGCATAACCGTCATGTGCCATACCTGCAATTTTACACAGATTGGACTTGGCAAATCTGGCATTCGTCAATACCACACCAATTGTTGTGTTGCCCACAAATTTGTTATCCACAGGCTCATAACCGGAGAAAGCTGCCATTTCCGAATCAATAAATGTAATCCCATCTCCGGCATGCAGACCGGCTACTTTTTGTCCGTTGTGCCAGTCAAAAATATCACCCAAAGCATTTACCGCTACCACTGCTCCGACTTTCAGATCTCCGATCTGTACCGCATAACTGCCAATACCGGATTTCATGCAGTGTTCCATACCCATCAGCTTTCCTACCGTGGCACCGGTGCCCGCACCATAATTGCCGTCACGATAATTTCCGATTTCCGCATTCTGGCAGGCAGTATAAGCCATGGATGCATCCGGACGGGTATGCACATCCCCCACCGTCAGGTCAAACAGGCAGGACTGGCAAACCAGCGGCACTTTGGTCACCCCCACATCAAAGCCAATGTCACGTTCTTCCAGATAACGCATCACGCCGCCTGCAGCATCCAACCCGAACGCACTGCCGCCGGACAATAAAACGGCATGAATAACCTGGGCATTTGCCAGCGGTTTGAGCAGCTCACTCTCCCGGCTGGCCGGGCCTCCTCCCCTCACATCCAGACCGGCAGGAGCACCATTTTCTCCAAATAATAACACGGTACAGCCTGTACCTGCCTGCACATTTTCAGCATTTCCTATTTTCAGTCCCTCAAAATCTTTGATTGAAATCTCTTTCATCAATTATTCACCTCCAAAATAAATTTCCCCATCTACCAACATTTCCTGATACCCGGCAGTTCCATATTTCTTGATTTCTTTTACAACCGGTTTCAATCGTTCATCTGATATTCGCTCCAGTATTTTCATACGCTTTGATGATATTTCTTCCCCGGACCTGCATTTTTCATAATCGGATACTTCCATATGCCAATAGTGAAACTCTCCCTTATAATACCGGGATAATTTCTGTGCTATCAGAAGCCCTTCCGGATCCAAATCTCCCGCATAATAAATCCTGTTTCCTGCTTTAGCAAGTAAATCCAACACCACCAGTCCCGCAAGCCTTGGCTGTCCATTCATACACATGTAAGATTTTTTGATTTCTTCATCTTTTCCACATAACATGGCAAAGATAGACGGATTCTCCACAACGTAAATTTCTTTCTGTGGACAACGAATTTCTTCCCATTCCGTAATAACCGCCAACGGAACCTGTACAATATGATGTTCCTCTGCAAATCCTTCCATCCCTTTATGCAGACTTCCATCACGTTTTACCGCCTGTACCCGATACAACATGGTATAATTTGAGATATCATCCAACATAATTCCTGCCATCAGATAGCTTTTTTGCCGTTTATAAGCCGGAAATATATCGGATGACTCCACCATAATCTCCCGCACTTCCAGATCCATCTGTATCACCTGATAAAGAAATGTTCCTCCTGTTGTTCCCTGATCAAACGCATGTGGATTTCCCGTCAGCATTGCAGAAAATACTGCCAGGTACATATTCCTGTTCTGACGATATGGCAAATGATTATAAATTTCCGCCCCAAGCCGCAGCATCTGATTCCACTGTGCAAGCTCCTGATTTTCACTGTCTTTGGCAATTTTCTGTAAGTACTCAACCTGTTCCTCTACAGGAGTTCCTTCGTAATCTTTCAGGAATTTCTTTAAGATTTCCTGTTTTTTCTGCTCTCGCAAAGCTTTTTGCTCCTGTTTTCCGATCAGCGGTTCTCCAAAAAAATTTTCCAACAGATACTCTGGTGTTACGTCTTTATATCTGCTGTCCTCCAGTGCCTGTCGGAATCGGTCAGCAGACACTGTCACGGATTTCTGACCATGAAAATTCTTTCCAAAAAATCCTTCCAGTTCATCGATCTCCTGCGATTTCAGATTTTGCAGTACTACTTTTCCTCCAAATCTTCCGTAAGAACTATACTTTTCTCGAAACCCTTTCAACACTTTCTTCCAGACCGGATTCTGATGAAAGTATACCAGGCAGTCTTTTCTAATTTTTTCACATTCCTGTTGACTGCTCAATCTCTGTTCCTCTCTGTTCTACTTCGTCTTCATGTTCCAACAATTCTTTCTTATGCCCATTCCACAGATACGGCATCACGGTTACAAATTTTGCATTTTCCGGTCGGATCAACTGATAGATTGCCAGTGCATCCAGCGTATCGCAGTCACCCCACAGCACCTGTGAATTGATAATAAAGTCAAACTGAAACTCCGTCATTAAGCGGAACATATCACGGATATTTCGGTTATCTACTCCTGCAAACGCTTCATCCAGCGAAATCAGTCTTGGAGCATCTTCTCTTCCTCCCTGATATTTTGCCACAACTGCTGAGAACAGCGGCACATACATGGACATGGCTTTCTCACCTCCACTGAATGTTCCAAACACGCTGTTAGTCAACTCCTTCTGGCGTTCCCCGTTCTTCTGTGAGAACAACTGGAACTCAAACCATTTACGGTAATCCAGTGTATCTTTCATAATCTGATAGAAAGATACCATTCCCGCACTGTCTCTTGCATTTCTTCTGGCTTCCGAAACTTTCGAACGAAAATGTGCAGAAAGTCTGGCTGCCTCAGCTTCGCTCATCAGACGATAATCTTTCTTCAATAATTCTACCAGTTCTTTTGTATCCAGCTGATCTTCCTGTTCTGCTGTTTTACTTCTCCATCTGAGACTAAGTTTCAATCCGCTGGATGTGTTCATTCCATTCATCAGGGAGTTCATTTTCTGCACCCACATATTGGAAGCATTGATCTTTCCACGAATTTTTCTGCTCACAGTATTGGCCAGGATGTCTTCAAACAATTCCCGGTCACCATCTTTAATCAGATTCTCCAGTTCCTGAATATCTTCCTCCAAATGCGTTAAAAGACTTGCAAATGATATCTTAACTCCCTGGTATCTTGCAGAAATATCCAGTCGTTTTGCTGAAAATCCATCTGGTCTGTTTGACGAATCTTCCTCTGCAAATAATTCTTTTTGCGTCAGTTGATAATCTGTCAAAAATCCCCTGTTTTCAAAATAAACCTTGTTTAGATCTCTTATCACACTATCTTTATCCACGGTTTTCACATCGGACTCCAGGTATGCACGGATATGACCGGCATCATCCGGAATCGTCTCCGGAAGTTCTACATAGCTAAGATTCTTCTCCCTCTCATAACAATCTGCAAAATATTCTGTTTTCTGTTCGTACTCTTCAATCTTTTTCTGGCTTTCTTCCAGTTTGATGGTAAGCTGTCCCGCCTCATCTTCTTCGTGGGTCTGTCTGCTGGCACAGGAATGCAGCCGATCCGGATATGCATGCAGCCAGTTGATACAGTAATCCAGTCTTTCTTTGATTTCTTCGTAATCGGTCAGGCGTAACTGTTCCTGAATAGAAGACTGTTCTTCTGTCTTTCTTCGGATTTCCTTTTGAATTTCGAACAGGTCATACCGAATCTGTTCCATATCCGCATCCAGATCTTCCAGCCTTTGCCTGCGCTCTCGCAGATATTCCAGACTTCTCAGAAACATCTCATGGGCTGCCATTAGACCAACCAGATGCTTTCCATATTCTTCGGCTGCTGCTTTTGCCTCTTTGAATACTTCATAAGAACAAGCCAGATACAAGTCTTCTGCGATTTCCAGTGCCTTCTTTTTCTTTTCCTTCAAAACTTCCACAAGATCACTAATCTGTTTCTCCAGCTTTTCACCTTCTCGTTTTAACTGTTCGCATTCTCTTTCTTCTGCGGACAGCATATGAAGTGCTTCTCTCATATCGGTGTCTTTTGGGAGATTTTCATATTCTTGTCTGAGAGCATTTTTTCTTCCTTCTAATTTTATCTGCACTTCCTCCAACAGACGAAGCTGCTCCTCCAACTCAGCAATCCTGTTTCTGCATTTTTCAATCTGTGCAAGTCTGTGATTTTCCCGTGCTTTCGTTCCAAGGAAACTCGCCTCGTATTCTCCAGTAACTGTTCCGGTAAGCACTCCCATATGATAGGTTCCATTTTTCGCAATTGCGATAGTACTTTCATTATCATAAGCAATACTTGCGAGAATTCCTGTCAGTCTCTGGTTGGAGAAAATATCATTCACTTCTTCATTCAGTTCTAATATGTCCAAAAGACTTTTTCCCGGTACAGGATGTCCAGTAAAGAGATAATGATCCTCACACCCTTTTTCCTGTTTTAATACCTGCTCTTTATACTGTTCATCAATTACAAGCGCATCCAGAATTCCCATCTTCAATAAGGCTTCTTCCAGATGATTGCAGGCTTGTTCTTCCAGATTTTCTCCAAATTCAATGACTTTATAGAACTCCTGATAGGGAATCTTCTGTTCATCCAGCCTCTGTCGGTTGCGGATGACAGCTTCTGAACGCTCCGGCTGGGGCTCTTTTTGATTCTCCCATTCACGTAATTCTGCTTTTATCTCTGCCAGCTCGGTTTCCGCTTGCTTCGCCTCTGTTCTTTTTGCTGAAAGCTCAGATTCTATTGCATTTTTTCCTTTGATCCAGACATCTGCAATTTTCTGACGTACTTCCGTAAAATCTGATGTTTCCTCATAGGAATCTGCAAAGGTACTCAGTTCTCTTAACAGTTCTTTTTCTAATACCAGCTCCCGGTTGGAGCCATTCCACCGGTACAATGCTTCTTTCCACTCATTCTGGGTCTGCACGAATACCGTTTCCAATTCGGATATTTTCCTCTGCAGAATATCCAGTTCCCGGACACGTTTTTCCCTTTCTTTTATCAACTCATCTTTTCGCCGTTCCAGATGATTCGTTTCCGCAAGAATCTCTGTCCCCTCATTGATTTTCATTTTTGTACGTTCAAACTGCTGCTGATGCATTTCAAATTTATACGGTTCTTCCAGATGTTTCTCCAGTTCCTCTTTCATAAATGCATGTTCTTCAAAGGCCATGGTATCTGCCTCATCCTGCATCTCGTCTATGAGTTCTTCCAGTTCTTTTTCTTTCTCATACTTCCGGTCTTCTTCAACCTTAATCTGGTTCTGGGCATCCTGATACTGCTCTTGTTTAGAATCAAGAGACTTTTTCTTTTCTCTGAGATTTTTCTGCTGTTTTTCCTGCTCCGTGACCAGTTCTGCCTCTCTGCGTTTTAGTGCAACAGCATCGCTTTTATTCAGGGATTCCCGTTCTTTTTCCAAAGATTCCCGCTTTGCATCCAGTTCCTGATGTTCATTTTTCAGTTCTTCTATTTTCTGCCTGCACTCTGCCAGTTTTCTTTCCTGTTCCTTTTTATCCGCCCTGGCACTTTCCAGTCTGCTTTTTGCCTGTTCGTAGCGGTCTGCTTTTTCATATAACAATTTCTGATTATATTTGGTAAATACTGCCTGAATCTTTTCTGCTGCCTGCTTTGCTTCCTTTCGGCTTTTCAGATTCATGTTCATTGCATCCATATTTTCGATTGCCTCTGACATCGGACGCAAGTCATCATCGGATAACGGCTGCAGAGAATCACTTAAGATTTCATTGATCACCGACGGTTTAAAATCCTTGGAAAGCTTGGGTGTTCTAAGCTGTATCAGAAGATCTACCATCTCTTTATACTCTTCTGCTGTCTCGAATCCAAAAATCTGTCGGTTCACATATTCCATATAATCTGCCTGTCTATCGATCACACGACCGCCGTTTCCAATTCGATTCTCCAGTTCTTTTTTCGACAGTGTTACTTTTTCTCCAGCTTCTTTATACAGGAAAAAATCTTTTCCAACCCGTCTTCCATCCGACAGGCTGAAATACCATTTGTCCAGATTTTTTCCCCTTCTTGCACGGATTCCCATTCCAATTGTCAGATAAGTCTCACTGTCCTGCCTTTTAAATTCCAAATAGAGATAACCTGTCCTCTCTTCACGTCCATCATCCTCTTCCAAAAGATAACTGCTCATCTTACGATCTCTGGAACCGAACGGATCCAATCGTTCCGGACTCATATTTCCATCCAGAAGAAGCGGAACCACACTCTGCATGGTAACTGATTTTCCTGATCCGTTGGAGCCACGGAGCAACATTCTTCCCTTTACAAATGGGAATTCCTGCTCGTCATAATACCAGAAATTAATCAGTCCGATTTTATTCGCCTGCCATCTACTGTTCATCTTTGCTTCCTCCCGCATAGTCTTCTGGATATCTTCCCTGGATTTTTCCGGCAAGTGGACAAACTCTGACTTGATGGGATGCATCTTCACTTCTTATGAACATCCACAACTTCATCTCTTCCATCACACTTCTGACAAATTCACCTTCCGGCATCTCACGGTAATTTTTCGAAAATCCACTTCCATATTCCTGCTTTACTTTTTTTATCAAATTTTCAAATTCAATCCGGTCAATCCGGCACATTTCATCCTGCCCTGTCTTCCATTCACCGAATTCGATCTTCTTTCGTATTTCTCCAAAACATAACAACAAAATATCGGATATTGAATTATTGCCCGGAAAGACAGTTCCCATTCTACCGTCCTCCCCTGACAGTAAAAATGCGCTTCCTCTGTGAATATGCACATGGCAGTCAAATATCTGTTCCAGTTCTTCACTGAGTCTGCGTCCATAATATTTTAAATATTCAAAATCCTCCGGCGAACCATCTTCTTTATACATGCCAGGTGCAAAAATCAGCCTCTTATAAACTCTGTGTCTTCTTGCAAATCCACGGTCTTCATCCACCTCAAACCAGTCGCTTTCCTGAAAGTCTTCCGGCTTCGTATATTCCATAATATCTTTCGAGAAACTTTTCATGAAATATCTGGATGCACCTGTATTTTCATAAAGCACTTCACCTGCTTCATCGTCCATAAACACCTCGTCTTTTCCATCTGTAAGCCCTACAATTCCCTGGTCTACTGCATACCTCAGCACCCGGATCAGCTTTCGCCGATTTGTATACAAAGTCCAGTCAGACAGTTCTCCCGGCATATTCGCTGTGATATATTCGGTTAACTGAGATAATATGAACTGCTCATTCGCATCTTTGTCTTCCAGAAACATAAGAAGTATGCAAAGATAGGCATATTCTTCTTTCGATGAAAACTTCTGTATTCCCATGAACGTTTCTGGTATCACAGGTATCTTCTCCATCTTAATCAGGAGGGAATTATCAATAATCTGGCAGCCCATCTTCTCAGTGGTAAATTTTCTCAGTTCACCAAGAGCATCTCTTAATTTGTAATACAGTTCTTTGTCTTTAGATTTTAAAATCCATCTGTTATTTAAAAGGACTTCCAGCTCCTTCATTGTCATTCTTCCTCCTGAAATACAATCGCCATCTTCGGCATTGTAAAGTTTCCGTCCTCACAGTGCACAACACATTTTTCTTCTGCACAACTTCTATCTAGAATGTATCTTCTTCCGTCATCAGTTCTTGCAGAAAAATCTGCAGATTCCATCGCATCCGAAATCCATTTTAAAAGGATCTCCCTGATTCTGGACTCCAGAACCGGCAGATCTGCAAAGTCTATCTTTCCATCTTTCTCAAGCCTGCGGAGTTTTTCCATCTCTTCTTTTTGCTTCTGCAGCATTTTCCGCCTTGTTTCCTGCTTCTGCTCTGCGGATTCCCGGATTTCACTTCTCCTGGATTTTTCTCTATATGTACGCACACGGGGTTTTAAGTATACTTCTAACGGCTGTTCTTCATACACTCCGATATTCATACTGTCTGTTTCACGTACCAACTCCCCGGACAGATGCTGCGGGCATTCCATCCCAAATACCATAGCCGACATCTTATGTGCCTCTTCCACATCCTGACATCGAAGGAACAATTCCGCCACTTTTCGGTACTCTTCTTTTCGGTTCGCACCAAGTGCATTTTTTTCACTTAACTGTGCAGCGTATCTTGTGATCCTGCGAATAATATCATTGGTCGCATCGAACAATTTACCGGCTTCATTCTCCTGACCTTCACTTCCCACGAACCAGTCATAGATACTCTGAAAACGCCCCTGGATTTTCTGCTGAATCATTTCTTTGGAAACTTCTACATCCATTCTCGGAATAGAAAGTTCATAATCAACCACTTTTTCGAACACCTGATGTTTTATCTTTTCATCCTGTAACCGTAAATTTTCCTCGATCACACCTACATTTCTCTGCAGACCTTTGATAAAGCTGCGCAGATATTCAATCAACCGATCTTTGAATATCAGGAATTCTTTTGTATGCATCATCTCTTCCGCCCGGACACTGTTCAGATCCCTGATATAATCCTGATAATTTTGATTCAAACGCACAAAATCATTATTCAGATCGGTCCACCATGTATATACCGCATTCCTGTCTTTTCCTGCCATATCCGAAAAACGCTCAATACTTCTTCGAATTCGTTCCAGTAGAGTCGGCTCCAGCGATGCACCTTCAATAAACAGATTTTCCAGCCGAATAACCAGTCGTTCAATCTCCACACTATACTCTGACATCTGATACCGGTACTTCTTATTCTTAAATTCCTCGATCGATGCCACCTTCTTCGTATCCTGAATTGTGGTAAGATTTTTCCATTCCGTCAACATCGCCAGATCCTGCTGACACTGTTCCGGTTTGTAGTCTGCAAAAAACGGCTCCTGGATCATTTCTTCATATACTTCTTCCTGGTACAGCCAGTATTTTAATTTCTCATAATGTTCAAAAAAGATACGCATAATACATCGGTATCTGCTTACATTGTCTGCATTTAGATATTTTGCTTCTGTTAATGGCTTGATTAATTTGTCTGATACCTGCATGAATGTTCTCCTTTTTTGGCTGTTCTTAGTATAACACAATTATTCTTCTATTTGTAAATATTCTATACATTGATACAGGAAGTAATACCCTAATACTCCCAATATCATTTCCTACATTGTTCCTCTAACGTCATACATCTGCTCCTCTTGTCTTTTGTATAAAAAACTTATTTATGATAATTATAACACTTGTTCCCATTATTATCCATAACAAGGAATCCATTCTGATTCCACTTTATTCGTAACTGTTCAGTACCTTCACAGTTACGAGCAAAAATCCAATGAAAATTGCCTTCGGTAAGGATAACCATAAACCACAAAAATAGCCGCCTCAGTCTGGTAAACTAAGCGGCAATTATTGTCTAACTTTATATCGGACTAACCGTCTATTGGTATCATTTGCATTGTTGCTGGATTTCCAATCTCCATTTTTTTATTCAAACTCGGCAAGTCCGAAGATATTCTTAAATATATTTGTTTAAGTTTTGTATCTTTTTTGCCGTTACTTTATTTCTGTTGCATATATTATTATTGCTCGCTGATTTTCTGATAAATGCCATAGATAAGTTTAACAGCATTTATTTTGAGAACACCGCATCATTTCTTGAAAGAAGATATACACAATATTGATTCATGCTGATTCCTTCTCTCTGAGAATGTTCTGCCAGGGATCTGTGCAGACTTCGTGGAATTCTCAATTTAAACTGTCCGGAATAATCTTCCAGACTGTCTGGTTTATGAATCTCTACGCCTTCTTCTAATGCTGCTTCAATCCATGCTTTTTTCGCATCCAGTGCATTTGCTACCGCACTTTCCACTGTTTCACCACAAGTAATGCAACCAGGCAAATCTGGATAAGAAACCACAAATCCGCCTTCGTCCTTATCTTCTACAATTTCCATACGATAGGACATTGCCATATAATCATTCAGCGTCTTCATCATTCTTCGCCTCACTTTCTACAATCTGCCTTACCATTTCTACATACACTTTCTCGATCGGTTCGTGCTTCGGTATTGTAATTGGCATACACCCCTGCTTTCTGAACGTGTAATGACTGCTTCCGCTTCTTGGTGCATTCATTTCATATCCGTAGCTTTCCAATACCTTCCGTAACTCATCAAACCGGAGGTCTTTCTATAAATTGCATATACGTGTTATCAGTTTATCCCACTTTGACATCTGTTATACCTCCTACTTATATTATATGTGGTATCGTATATGGTGTCAATCATTTATTTATAAACAAATCGATTCTATTCTTAACTTCCAGTTTTTTCTCACTCACTCTTTCAAATTCAATAACCAAACAGGAAATCATCCAAATCTTTTAACGCTTTTTTGAGTTCCGGATTTTTTTCCTGCCTGATTGTCTTTCCCAGAAAAATAGCATCCTCATCTGTTCCATCTGCATACATGTCGTACGACATTTTCACTAACTTTTCCAGTCGACGGCTTTTTGCAGAATCATGCGTCATACTTTGCTTTTGACTTCTCGACTGCTTCTTCCTGCTTTACGATTTCTTCTTCCATTGATGTGTGCTTCTTTGGTCGTGCCATTTTTTTCTCCTGGGTATGTTCTTTGTTATATTCAGCCAGCATTTCACTCAATCCGTTCGCCATCTTCCTGACAGAATCCGCATCCATCTGAAACGCTTTCAGTATCTTTTTCTGTGTTGCTGTTACTGCATGATCAAGCCTGTATCTGCCATCCAGTCCGCTCACAAGTTCGATCTTCTCCAGTTCTCTCAGGGCGGCCGGTACTATCATGTAATTCGGTTTATCCAGAATCTCTTTGGTACTTAATGAAACATCCGTACTGATAAAAGCACGCAACGCTTTAGGAACCTGGAATGCATCCTTCGGATAAGTGATAAACACTACGGCGTTTTCAATGCCATTGAGGTTTCCTTCATATCGGTAAACATAATAACTCCGGCTGCCAACG
>JALERM010000046.1 GCA_022764165.1 Eubacterium sp.
AGAAGATACTGGATCATCATTACTAAGTCCAATAACTTGTGTTAAATCAAAAAATTTATTGTCTTCAAGTTCAAATTGTTGTTTTGCTAATGGATAAGCACTATAACCATCGGCGATGAATTTTAAGGCTTTCTGAGGGAAATTTTTAAATTTATCAAAAGCCATACGCATTGCCAAGATACATGGTCCTACAGAACGTGTATCTGATACTTGATAACCAAGAATAGATTTTTTGCAAGCATCCATAACTATCCAAACATAATGCTTTATGCCTTTTACTTTTATGTAAGTTTCATCAGCAGAAAGTATTTTTGATGGTTTGTAATTAAAAGTATCAACAAATGGCTTAATAACAGCCGCAGCTGTTAAAGCATAGTTAGAAACCATAGTATGTGAAATATCTATGCCATGTACTTCCTTTAAAGCATGAGCTGTTTGCCTTGTTGAAAGCTTTAGATTCACATGATATGTAAGAACCAGTCCCATTATATGAGGATTAAATTTTTTAAAATTTAAGGATGTAGCACGTTCTGAAATTGTATGTATGTTCACTTTAAAGAAGTTTATATTAAACTCTCGATAAATGTAATGAAGCTTATATTTATATTTTTCAGATTGAGTAATGTCTTTAGGTAATTTATTAAGATTTTTCAAATAGTAAGAGCATTTTTTGTTAGTGCATTTATGTATAATAAAGTGTTTACGCTCCTTTTGTTCAGCAAGTGTACTACCACAATAAGGACATTTAAAGACCAATGGTTTAGTTGCAAAGTTATGTTCCTTAAAAGTAAGACCACAAACCTTACATTGGAATTGACCTTTACCGCCATTATTGTCATAGATGTATTCATGAGGAGCACCACATTTAGGACAAATAATTTTAGTAGATATAGACTTATTATTACGTCTCCTTACAGGAGTTACGGATTTACCATATTTATAATTGTAATAAGCTAAAAGAAGTTTATAATCTACTTTTTCAAATTTAATAATCTTAGGTAATTTGTCTACTTTGAACTTTTGATATTGCGGACTATTTGAGTCATCAAATGTCAATTGCTTTAATGGAATGTGCTTTGAAATAAATATAAGTAATTTAAAAATAATATTAAGTAAGTATTGATTATAAGTAGTTAAATAAGTTATAATTGAATCCATAATAACGACAACCTTTCATGTTAGATTTTGTTTTTGGTGATTCAATTTTAACATAAAAATTAGGGGGTCGTTATTTTTTTATATAAAAAAACTTTCGAACCCTTGATATATAAAGAAAAAATATAAAAGAATAGTGTATAAACTTTACACTATCTGCATAGCAAGGGGAGGTATAAAATGGGTGATAGTTTAATTGTTAAAGGAGTTTCAGCTCTATATAAAGGGATGATATCGATAAAAAATTTCTTCGTTATTGAAGAAGATGATGACAGAGCGGAGGATAATGTTATGAACAAGAAAGTGGAAAATAAGAGACAGTCAGATATTTATATTTCAGAATCAGTTTTAGATGAGTTTAGAAAAAATGTAGGAAGGTATAAGGCGGAAACCGGGGGTTTGCTTGCATCAACTAATGATGAGAAGTTGATTGATAAATGTTACTTTGATGTTCATTCACACAATACTCCAGGAACTTTTTATTATGATGTTGATTCAATGTCAAAGGTGTTCCGTAAGTGGAAGGAAAAGGGATATGTTACCAATGGAATATACCATTCTCATCCAAAGGGAGCAATTAGACCATCTTACCATGACATATCAACTGCGCTCTTGCACATTGATTTTCTGAAGCTTGACTATTTCTATCTACCAATTCTACAACCAGAAAGAAGGGGATTTTTTCAGATATATCTTTATGTGGTAAGAAAGATTGAGGATAAACTGGAAGTTATATTGGAATATGCTCTTGAGGCAACTCCTGACGGATATGAGTATCTCAATGTTAAAAACTACAGAGAGAATCATTCTATAGAAGAACTTAGATTATATAGAAAGTCAATTGAAAGACTAGCAACTAGAAAACCTAGAAAGGAAGTGGAAACTAGTATGAGCGTTACTAGAACTAATAAGAGTGTGGATTTGAATAGAGAAAGACCTAAATGTATTGATTCAAATGTTGCGAAAGATACGGTGGAATCTAAAGAATACTTCAAAAAGGTTTCTAACCTTTATCCAGAGCATGTGCTTAACAAAGTAATTGTGTGCATTGGTACTGGTGGCGCTAGAAGCTTTTTAGAAAATTGTGCAAGAAGTGGGTTTAAGAATTATATCCTTATGGATGCTGATATTGTTAGTCCAACCAATATTGCAACGCAGGGAGTATTCATTAGCGAAATGGGTAAAAAGAAGGTGGAGGTTATTCGAGACAGAATTCTTGATATTAATCCTGATGCTAATGTTCTATGCGTAGACAAGTTTTTGGATGAGCATATGAGTGATACGGAGTTTAAAGGATATCTGGACAGTTTCCCTAATAAGTCAGCAAAAGATTACTTGATTCTTGGCTGTACGGATAATTTTGATGCACAGAAAAGAAGTTCAATACTCGCATTAAAGTACGGTATGCCGTACTTAGCAGCAATGATGTATGAGAATGGTGATGCAGCGGAAATTATATTCGTATACCCTGGAGTTACCGAAAGCTGCCCTCGTTGTCTTCTCAGAGATAGATTTGAAAAATACGAGAATGGGTTTAAAAACGATGTTGATTCATCTTCATGTCCGATATTTGCGACTGAGCGTATGAATTCGTTAAAAGGTTATATTGCATTGATGCTACTTATGTATCATGAAGATTCATCAAATCCTTATAGTACAATGCTTGACGAAGTAAAAGACAGAAACTTTGTGGAAATTAGACTGAATCCTCATCTTAAAGACACAAAACTTGGAATTGGTATCTTTGACAGAGTTCTGGATAATGCCGCTAAATATGTTTACTTCGATGAAACATTATGGATTCCACAGCATCCAGATAGACCAGAGTTTGGTTCTGAGACATGTAAATTATGTGGAGGAACGGGAGATCTAAGAACGCTTCAGAGTAAATGGAAATTGACAGATACACGATTCATTAAATTTGGTGGTAATCGAGAGGAAAGAAAATCTTTTCAGCAAATAAGATATGAACAGATTAATAGAGGGCTTACTACATTGCCTAAAGCAGTTGGATCATTTGAAGCAAAGGCATAAAGATAGGGGGATGGAAATATCCCCCTCCCATAAAACGGCAACAGCAGGGAGTCGTATAATTACAATATAAAATATCGAAGGAGATAACTAAATATGAGAGAGTTTGTGAATGGAACTGATTTACAATACACAATGTTGAAAGAGATGTTGAGTGATCACCAATGCCATGTATATCCCAATTGTACATTCCCTGATTGTTGCAGTAAATCCAATGGTAGGATTGGCTTCGAGAAGGAAGAGAATACATATGCCTTATTTATTGATAAGGGGATTACATGCTCAGGAAGAAATGCTCCAGCATTGTTTTTGGAATGGCTATCAACTGGAACGCTTAGATTCTTGGATTTTACAGATATGAAAGAATTCTTGAAGAGTCTAAGATGTCTTTATTAAAGGAGATGAGTAATATGCTTGGTTGGATAGTTGCAGCTGTAGCACTTATATTTGCACTGATCATATTTGTTAAATATAAGCATAAATCTGAAGTCCAGGTTCAGCATAACGTTAATAGGCATGAAACTGCATTAAATCGTGCAAATGCAAGACCAGTCAATATTCCGATATCTAGTAGGAACGAAACTGGGACTATGATATATTTTGCGGATAATAGACATAACTTAGCAGACAGGGAATACAAGTTTAATTACAAAAAAGTTAACGGCGCTTGGCGAGCATACATTGTAAAAATGCCAAGTCTTAATGGTAAAGATGGAAATATCATACCGACACATCGTTTATGGGATGAAAATCATCAACCATATATATGCTGGCAGGGAACTGTAACGACGTTGAAGGATATGCAAAATATTTCAAGAGTGTGGGCTAATAGTATACAAGAATATATTGCAACTGGAACTAGATTTGGTCCAGAGTAATATATTTGATATAGCTAGGAAGGAGAAATGTTATGGAATGGTTATATGAATGGTTTTGGGTCATACCTGTTATTATCGGAATTGTCTCAGCTGTTAAAATTGTTACATTGGTTAAGTCTCGTACTACATATAGGAATAATACTGAAAGATTTACGGTTCCTATTATTAATACGAGTAGGAGTACTGCAACAGAAACTGGGCAAATCATATATTATGCTAATGATCGCCATAATCAAAGAGACAAAGAGTACCGCTTTAATTATAAAAAGATTGGTGGATCTTGGAGAGCATACATTTTAAGGATGCCAAGTCTAGGAAATAGAGACTCGAGTGGTGCTGTCACACATAGATTGTTTGATAATGGAAGACCGTATGTTTGTTGGGATAGTGATGTAAAAACGTTAAAAGATATGCAAACAATATCAAGAGTTTGGGCTGACAGCATTCAAGAGTATATTGCAACAGGAAAGAGATTTGGGTAATTATGCAGTATAGTTGCATACTGAAGTAGTCCGTTTATATAGATTTTGGAAAGAGGTGGGCTGTATGAAAAAGTGTTCCAATCCCAATTGTGAATCTGAATTTTTGTTTAGTGATAGTAAGAGCACTTGTCCATTTTGTCATAGTATGCTAATCACAAGCGATGCGATGGCAACTGCAAGACATATTTTGCCAGCAGATAGTGTGGATTATGGATTGAATAATAATGAAGAGGAAAATGATGTATTTTTAAGTACACATTTAGGAAATATGGAGTGTCACGGTCGTATTGTTGAAATTGACCATCATGAAATTTTTAATAGTAAGTGGCATAAGCTTTTTAATTCTCTTTTTCGTGATGAACCGTACCAGTTAGCCAACCAAACAATAGAATACACAATTCGTGTAGAAAACATAACCGATGATTTTTCGACAGAAATAACAGATTTTTGCATGTATGGTAGCTATCTTGGAAGACTACAGGTTGGGGATGAAGTACGTATAAATGCCAAAAACAAAAGAAATAGAAGAATTGTAAAAAAACTTTATAACGAAACTACTGGTTCAGCTGTTAAACCAGGACTCCAGATTCCATCAATTATTTTGAAGATTTCTTTTGCTTTGGTTATATTAGCTTTAATATCCTTAGCGAGTGGTCTTGTGTGGTTTGTTAAATCAGGAATGTTGCTAAATGTTATAGAATCAGTTCTGATAGCATTTTTACCGTTAATTATTATGAGTGTAGGCATATGGATGTTGGTTAGGAGTGTTTTTCCGAAAAGAAGGAGGCGCAGATAATGGATACTAGCAGAGAAAAGTATTTACGAGCGAAGACTGTTGCGGAAAGAGTTTTATTGATTAAACATAACAAGTTTTTAGAAATCACAGATTTATCAAGTATTTGTATTAATGAAAACTCTTATATTCCTCGTATAACTAAGTGGATTAGAGTTGATGGTTATAGAACTGCTGATGATGAATCAAGAACAGAGAACTATATAAAAACGGCAGTTAGTGAATGGGCAAGAGCTACCATTGGATACGGCTATAGTGCAGCATTTACATTAAAAAAGAACTATGATGAAATTTTAGTTCTTTATGGTGCTAATGGCAATACTATTGAAACACCGTTTATAACCAATATTCCTGAATGCAATGTGCATACGACTGATTGGAATGCTGATAGATATATTTATAATGGATTCATGCTTGGAAGAATATGTTCGAAAGATTTTTCAGATTTGTTTGCGTCCTCGAATGTAACAAAAGGATATGTCTCCTGTGTTTTAATTCCCATTTCTGATGTAGAAGTGGCTGAAAAACTTAATGAAAATATAGAATTGATTGCATATTTAAATGCGTATAAAACGGCACAGCATATTTATGGGAATGCAAGTCGCAGAGTAGTAGAAATGCCGATCCAGGTGATTATTAGTGCGATAGACTTGTTAAAAAAAGAAAATGAGTATCTGGAAAGAAATATGGGGAGTGGATTTTTTAGAACTATTATAAAGTTTGGGGCAAATTCACAAATGGATTATAGAAATTTAGCTTCGCTGATTACATCGAGTATGAACTATGATGTTGAACAGCAAAATACATTTGAACCTATACGTATTATTAATTTGCACAATGAGTGTAAATCTATGAATGATTGTTTAGCTGTTCCAGTTGTTGATATTAACAATGAATACTATGCAGGGAGAACTTACGCATTATCCTTACAAGATATAAATAGCGTAGTTTCCTTTTGTTCTCCACCATTACATTCATATAAAGGGTTTTATGTTAAAGATTATAGTATAGATGAGTCATCAAGAGATATTTTTCCTTTATCAAGAGAAGTTCGAGAAGATGGTATTTGTATTGGTAAGTTATATGGCACAAAATCAGATGCTATAATACCTTTTTCGGCACTTCATTCACATTGTTTAGTCGATGGTAGCACAGAAACTGGAAAAACAACAACTGTAAAGAAAATATTGACAGAGTTAAATTCCGTTGGAATTCCTTTTACAGTAATTGAGGCGGCTAAGAAAGAATACATTTCGCTCATAGGCTCCGTTCATAATTTAAAAGTGTATACTCCTGGCATTGACGGAATAAAATTGGAGTTTAACCCATTACAGACAGAAGAAGGAACTCTGATTGAAAATCATGTTGCAGCTGTTGTAAGAGCGTTGGTTTCTTCTACAGGGGGAGAACATCCTATACCTGAAGCTTTTGATGGATTGCTTAAACAGACTTATCATCGATATGGTTGGGATTATGGAATGATAGCATATAATGACGAACATAAACCTTTTCCGACGTTTAAGGACGTTCTCGAAAATATAGATTCTTATATTGAAAACCATGCAAGATACGGTCCAGAAGTAAAGCAAAACTTAACTGCAGCACTTAAGTTGAGAAGTGAAAATTTGTATTCAGGTGCGCTAGGCAATTTATTTAGCAAGAGAGATGGACTCAAAGCAAAAGATTTATTAGGTACACCAAGTGTAATTGAGTTGACGGATTTTTCGGCACAATCTGCATCTTTTATTATGAATATACTACTTTTTAAATTTCAATGTTATTTAACAAGATTACCAGAGGATGGCTCATTAAGAAGGGTAATTGTAATTGAAGAAGCACACAACATATTTAAAAAGACGATTTCTGAGGATAGCGGTAGAGCTTTAAATAATGAGTACTTTGATAAGATGTTATCCGAAATTAGAAGTAGTGGTACAGGTCTTATTTTAAGTGATCAGAGACCAAGTATAATCTCAGATGCTGTAATAGCAAACACGTCAGTGAAAATTTCACATGCACTTGTTGACGGTCATGATCGAGAGGCTGTTGGTATTCCTAGTAATCTTTCTGAGAGTCAAATGAAAAGACTTGGAGAGTTTAAAATCGGAGAATGCTTAATTTCAATTAGAGGATATCACGGGGTACAGCATACTATGGTTGTTCCTGCAAAGGAAGATAATTCTTTTAATTCATCTTGTCACATTTGTGCATCAAGATTCAGATGTAGAAAACAAGCAGTTAAAAATATGATCTCTTCAATGGATGAATCACTTGTTGCGTATCATGTTTCAAAAATACAGTCAAATCCATATAATAGCCAAATACTGGAAATTTATATTAATAACATGTTAGCAGATTTGAATGTAACAGCAACAGTTGCAACAAAGGTTTGTCTTTTGGGTGAAATTCTGGATGTGTATAGTTTATCATCTGAACAGGAGAAAAGAGTAATAACAAGTTCATATTCTGATTATTTAAGGAGGGAGACATAATGAGTGAAATAGGCGGTAGTGAAAATAGTGAAGGCATTACTAATGACAATGTTCAAGATACTGGCGAAAGCAATAATCTTGGCGAAATGAATAATCAGTCTGGAACATCGGAAATTACGGGAAATAGCAGTGTTGAAAGCTTTTCATCAGATAACTTAAATTCTAATGAGAATATATCAATTCATGAGACACCAACCACTCTTGAACAGGCACAGATAACTGTTGAATCATATCATAGTCAATCCGTATCACAGATTTTAGAATCTAATAGTAAGTATATGACTGAAAATGACATTTTTAGAATTGAAAAAGGGATTGATAACATTAATGCAATAGAGCATGATCCTTCTTTGGGAAGAACTGGAGGTTACCTTTTTTACAACGGAAAAAGCAGCATTGAGGTATCTGCTATTAATAATCAACAAATGGAGCGCAGCACTAAACATGAAACAAATCATTTTGCAAGCAAAAATAGAGAAATAATTGTACCTGAACCCGATAAAAACGGCTATACTGTATATCAGACAGTTGGCTTACGACATTCAAGCTGGTTTCACTCGAATGAGACAGGAGAGAACTCGAATTATAC
>JALERM010000102.1 GCA_022764165.1 Eubacterium sp.
ATACATTGTTTTTTATAATTATAGGGTTCGTTATATATTCAAAAAAATCAGAATCTGTCTTGTGTGTGCATGAATATATTTTGGTAAATGCAGAAATGGAAACATCATTTTTGATTGTAATCCCCCCGCTACCATCAAGTACACAATGATCATTGATAACACTTCTACATCCTATTGTTATACCTTTTGGACTTATTATTACAGTATTTATTCCAATTCTTGCCTTAGGTCCAATTTTCATCCCGCTGCATTTATAAAAAAAATTTCTAATAGTCCATGAAGGAATTGAACTTACTATCTGATTCAAAAAGATATATTGCAAATCCTTTTTAAAAAACGCCCAATCCATTTTCTTGCACCTTTTATTCAATCTCAATACTGTCTCCATGTTTTGCTTTTCTTGCAACTTTAAATAATTTTCCATCCTTTTTCTTAACCTGGACACTTCGATTGTCTTTTCTGCTACAGATTTCCAAGCCTATTTGTCCTTTTTCAATATATGGATGTCGTAATATTCTGGCGGTTGCACGATTGCACTCGTTTTTTACAAATGCCATATAGGAGTATTTTTCATCTTCATATGGAACATCTGCATCTTTCAGCATTTTGTGTGTTTTACTTCTCTGAACTCTACAAGTAAAATGACACCAATCATCTTCTGCTAAACGACATTCATTTTCATGCGGGCAAGGTGCTACTATATGTGCACCTTTTGATAATAGATAGTCGCGAGTATCTTTTAAAACTGAAAAACCAGCTGGCGTGCCAGGCTCAACAATCAAGAGCATCTCATTTGTCGCAGCCCAAAGATTATCAAGAACAAATTGGCGATCCTTTTTCGCCATCTCATTCATAACATATGATGAAATCACAATATCCGCAGATGTTGTTATCTTCGAAGATGTCAAGTCTGAACTAATCCATCTAGCTGAAGAGAGAACAGGCTCGCCTTCTTTCATCAATGCTTCACCAACTCTTCTCATAGCACCTTCTCGTTCAATACAAGTGATTCGTTCCAACGGCAATTGAGCCTGTGCCGCCCATGTGGCAGCTCCACTTCCCGCACCAACATCTAAAAGAGTTTTTATTTCTCCGTTAAAATATTCTAAAGAATAACTCAGTGCATCTGAAACAGCACCATATGTTGCTGGCATACGAACGAGTGCATATACTGCAGCTTCAATATCTTTAGACAACAATACCTTTCCAGCACCGCTTTCATTTCTGTATCTATCACTTAAATCTTGAGCTATTTTTTTTAACTGTGCTTGTTTATATCCAACAACTAATTTTTCTGATGCAGTTTTAAGCGCAATAGGTAAATCCATTATATTCTCCTTTGTTAATGTTTTAATAATATATAAAATGAATGTTTTACATGATACTTTGCCTAATATTAATCTTGATTGGAAATTGTGATTTTCTCCCCATTTTTAGTTATATAAGTTTGTTCAAACAATATACCTAGAACATCCCCAATCAACACTAACTCTTCTGTGCTTATAGTATTTCTTTTAATTTTTTTAAGAAAATTTTGGGGAGATTGCCCTATTAGTCTTGCTAGTTCAGACAAACTAATCCTTTCGGCTTTACATAAAATCCTGATTTGTTCTGATGTAGTCATAATTCACCTTCACTTCTTTAAATTAGGCTGCACTACAAATAATATAAACCATTTGGTTGCTATAGTCAATCAATAGACCCTATCACACCAGTCATTATTTGAGTTTTATTTATATTTAAGCGAGTAAAGGAATCTATATTTGTTTATATCACATTTGTTTTAATGACCTATAACAACACTGATTGCCAACACAAAAGGGGAGAGCAAAGGTGGAGATGATTTCTGGCTGAAAGCGGAAACACTGCTTTACACCGCATTGATTGGGTACATCCATTATGAGGCTCCGGAAGAGGAGCAGAATTTTTCTACCCTGCTTGAAATGATCAACGCAATGGAAGTCCGGGAGGATGATGAAGAGTTCAAGAATCCGGTGGATCTGATGTTTGAGGAACTTGCAGAGCAGAACCCGGACCATTTCGCAGTAAGGCAGTATGCCAAGTATAAGCTGGCAGCCGGTGTTATAACCTATAAGCGTCTTCTTATGATGTTTATAGGTTAGAATATCTTCTAACAGTGAAAAATAGCCATTTGTAAGAAGATTGAGAAATACATCTCAGTCTTTTTTTGTTAAGAAGGCAGAAAGGAGTTTACATGAAACAGAACAGCAATTTGACAGTAGCACTTTATGAAAGACTTTCTCATGATGATGAGCAACAAGGGGAATCATTTAGTATTTCCAACCAGAAACTATTGCTTGAAACCTATGCAAGAGAGCATGGAATGAATAACTACAAGCATTTCTTTGATGATGGTATTTCTGGAACAAGATTTGACCGCCCTGGCTTTATGGCAATGATGAATGGAATCAAAGATGGAGAGATTGGAACTGTCATTGTGAAGGATATGAGCCGACTGGGAAGAGATTATCTGATGGTTGGTCAGATTCAGGAAATGCTAAGACAGAAAAATGTAAGATTGATTGCTATCAATGATAACCACGATAGTATTCATGGGGATGATGATTTGTTGCCATTCAAAAATATCATGAATGAATGGTATGCCAAAGATACAAGCAAGAAGATTCGTTCCACATTTCAAGCCAAAGGAAAAGCAGGAAAACATGTTGCCAGTTCCCCAGTTTATGGATATATCAAAAATCCAGAGAACAAAGAGGAATGGATTGTTGACCGAGAAGCTGCTGAGGTAGTAAAGAGAATTTATCGCAGGACAGTTGAGGGGGCAGGACCTTATCAGATAGCAAGGGAACTTGAAGCTGATAAGATTGATATTCCTGCCGTCCATCTTCAAAAATTAGGTTTTGGATTACATCAGAAAGTCAAATTTGATGAACCTTATCACTGGTGGGGTTCAACAGTGACACACCTTCTCGATAAAAGAGAATATCTTGGTCACACTGTAAATTTCAAGACGAGAAAGCACTTTAAAGACAAGAAAAGTCATTACGTGGATGAAAGTGAGTGGTTGATATTTGAGAACACTCATGAGCCGATAATTGACGAGGAAACTTGGAATATTGTTCATAGAATACGTGGTAACTGTAAGAGATATCCGAATGGATGGGGCGAGGTAAATCCACTTACTGGGATTGTTGTATGTGCCGATTGTGGAAGACCTATGCACCAACATAGGACAAGCAATGGAAAAAGAGAGTGCAATTATGTATGTGCGAACTACTCAAAATCACCAGTCGGAACTGTTTGCCCTACTGGTCACAGAGTAAAAGGTGAAGCTGTTCTTGAACTTGTTAAACAGACACTTAGAGATATTCGAGCCTACGTAGACCTTGATGAAGAAGGTTTTTTGAAGGAAATGGAGAAGGGTGTAGAGGATGAACACAGGGATGAAATCATTCTTGCACAGAGAAAGATAGATAGTAATAACAAGCGATTAGGTGAGATTGAAAGCCTATTTTGTAGGATGTATGAGGATAACATACTGGGAAAACTTCCAGACAGCAGATACGAAGCACTTTCAAAACAATATGACGCCGAGCAGGAAAGGTTAAGGCACGAAATCTGTGAAATCGAGAAGACACTTGCAGGATTCCATACAGAAACAAAGGATGGAAAGAAATTCCTAAACATCATCAAGAAATATGATAATTTTGATGAACTGACACCTTATATGCTGAATGAACTTGTTGAAAAGATTGCGGTTCATGAGAGGGACAGAAAGGGGAGCAGAGATACAACACAGAAGATTGATATTTATTTCAGCTTTATCGGTTGTTATCTGCCACCACAAGAAGAACCTGATCCAGAGGAGCAGGCAAGACTTGCAGAAGAACTTGCCAAGAGGGAAGAATGGAAAGACAAATGCCATGAACGTTACATGAAATACCGTAAAAGTGGCAAATATAAAGCCTATGAAAAGAGTTATGAAGGACGAAGAAGGGCATTGATGGCAGAGAAAAAAGCCAATAATCCCAATCCTTATGGTATCAGTATCGCAGAATATCGAGAGCAGATTGGAGAACCCAAAGTTGCAAAATAAATCATTCGATAATTATTGTGAATCTGAATTGCAAGAAAGCATAGTGAAGGAAATTATCACATAACAGAATATAGAATTGGTTCATTTGGCAATTATCGGATGAACTGGAGTAAAAAGGACATCAGAGAGAATCATTTGAACAAGTGATTTGCTTTGATGTTTTTTTGTGTGTAAAAAGTGCAATTCCAGTCCTGTAAAAAGTACAGTCGGTTTTGTTTTCTTCCTTCCCTGCCTTCCCTTCTCTTTTCTTCCTTCCTTCTTCCCCCTTAGAAAGAAAAGCAGAAAAAGAAAAAGAAAGAACCAAAGAAAAATAAAAAGAATAAAAGAAAGATATACCTCTATTAACTAACTATCATATCTTATCCTATCCATCCTATCCATCATTCGGGTTTACGAACCCACGAAAGGAGCATGAAATGCAGGAAAATCAAATACATACAATACTTGGTTTTTATGACCAGAATCAAGAATTTCAGAAGAATGACAGATACTCAGACAGATACCAGAGTGTCTATACGAAACCAGATGATAATTTACATTGGTTGGTGGCAATTCCACACGATAACAATCGTCTTGAAATACACCAGACAGATGAACATGGAGTGATTATTACCAGAGATACCTATGAGAGCAAAGGCAATACAGTATCGTGTCTAAGCGTTGAGAGGTTGCAAGAGGATAGTAGGAGAATGGTTGATTTTTCAGCTGATGAAATCAATCTGAT
>JALERM010000111.1 GCA_022764165.1 Eubacterium sp.
TGTTGTTCTGCACATTAAATGATGCTTCATTCTTCACATTAAAAAGTGCTGTTTCAGCTTGAATTTTGAGATATGCTTCACATTATTTAAAGTCGATTTTTTAGATTAATTGTGCCTCACTCAAATAAAGTGAATGAGGCACTTAAGAATTATCCAAGCTCGCAGTCATTGATTGCTTGCATAACGATGTCGGTTGTAATGAGGTTAGCTTTGTGGCTGTCACCAATGAGCATACTAGCATTGCAGAACTTATTAATTAATCGAGGCGTTCCATCAGCTGCATTGAGTATTGCTTCAACAGCAGCATCCTCAAAGATAGTCTGATTACAGCCTGCACCCTTGAGTTTCTCAGAAATGTAATACTTGCCTTCGTCCTTGGACAGACCCTCAAGATTGTAATTCATAACAATACGCTGTCTTAAGGGTTCGTGTATTCCAAGACCAAGAGTTGAATTAAGCTTGGGAAGACCTGCAAGTAGTATTGCGGCTCTGTCCCTTGAATCCATCTCAAAGTTAAAAAGTATTTTGAGGTCATTTAAGATAGTGTTGTTGATGTAGTTAGCTTCATCGATGATGATTACAGGAGTTTTTCGCTTTTCCAAAGATAAACGTGTGATTTCTTCCTGAATAATACGGAAGTTATCGGGTTTTTTAAAGGCAGGTTCACTGCCAAGTTCTCTTACAAGGTTTCGGTAGAAATCATTAGGAGTAAGAGTTGAAAGTGATGAGTAAATAACTTTGTAAAGTGAAGGATTAAGAGATGCTGACCAGTTTCTTATGGTGGTAGTTTTTCCTCTGCCGGCAGCACCTGTGAGGATGCCAAATCCTTTGGTCTTGGCAAGGTAGTCAAGTCTGAATAAGGTTTCTTTATATTCAGAAGTATCAACCAGGATTTCTTTGGAATTCTTTATGAATGGATTGAATTCGAGACCATATCTTGTAAAGTAGTCCATTATTCTTCACCTCTGCATAAATGTATTTTTTCACGCTTTACAAAAGCGTTTTCCGTTTTGTTGAGCAGTCTGATTGGGGTAAGCGTACCATCAGCTTCAACGATAAATATGTCATGAAAGTCAGGTGAATATCTGAGTTTGATACGCTGCTTTGCAAAGCGGCAGTCAACCTCGTATTCAATCTGATCAATTACAATAACGCAGTCAGAAGATACTCTCCGGTCAATTTCAAGAAGGAAGCTTGCTTCAATATCTTCATCAGAAAGTCTTCTGATACGGTTTGGTTCAGAGAAGAAACGGTCCTGAGGAGACATACCTTTTAATGAGGAGTGAACAGTCTGATTATATTTTTGTACATAGGCTAAAAGGTTACCCCGGAGTTCATCAAGTGAATGAAAATCTCTGATGTCAAGGGAAGACATCCACTGATCCTTCATGGTTCTAAACCACCTCTCGATTTTTGCTTTCTGGGTTGGAGTATACGGCTGGTCATAATGAATCACTGAACCAATGCGTGCAGCAAGAAGTTCCATCTGCTTGTTTTTGAAAGAACTGCCGTTATCAAAGTTGAACAGCTGAGGGCGCCCGAACTTGGATACAGCCGACTTCATCACTGACATAAGATTGATGAAGTTGTCATTAAAGAAGACATCAATCCCAACAATAAAGCGACTGGCATCATCAATAAGAGCAATGATATATACCTTGTGTTTTTTGCCGTCAGGTGTTTTGAGATAAGGTCCAACACTTGTATCGCCACACCATACTTCATTGATGTGAGGCCTTTCATAACGTCGCATATCCTGATTGGTAGTTGTTTTTTGCTGAAGGGCAAGCAGATTTATATATCTGTTGACGGTAGACTCAGAAATATCACCATGTTTAATGCTTCCATTATCATGAAGTTGTCTGTAAATGGCAGATGCAGACATCCGTGGATAGTTAGCTTTCAAATATTTAATCTGTTCCTTGACGTCTTCATCTAGTTTTCTTGGAACGCCCTGATCGGCTCTGCCGGAAGGAATAAGAGCATCGAAGCCATCCTTTTTGTAAGCAGCATACCAACGTTCAATAGTACCTGGTGCATAATGCTTTATGGAGCCATCCGGATGCATAACTCCCTTGACAGAAGCATTATTAAAGAAAGCTGACAGAGAATTATAGTCATCAGCCAGCCCGGTAATGAGTGGAGCAATCACCGAATAGCGCATTAAAGCGATTGCATTCTTCTTTTCCTGATCCATTAGAGGGTCCTCCTTTGTTTTTTTCTTTAGTATAAGGAGGAATTGAGCAAAGGTCGTGTAAGGTTATGTGGTATTTAACAAGAGAATATTTACTGTATTTTTTATCTGCATAAACTGATACGAAAAGTATGCAAAACAGGATTTGATAAGCTGGAAGGCCGGACAAAGTCTGATACGTTCAGAGATTAGTTTCTCGTGCCAGTACTTACGATAGTTTCTGATGACATGGCGAAAGCAGCTTTCATCAATAGAAGGCGTAGAATTCATTACAGACTCCTGAGGAAGGTCATTCAGATAGTTACTAATAATAGATATCTGATCTGAGATGGAAATCTGAGAATAAGGAACCATTGAAGAAAGAATGATGGCATGGGTATGACCACAACATTCGCATTTAACCCGGCAGATGTTAAAAACGAGTTTGCCGGAAGAAGATTTGATTGAACGCTGATAATAACCATGAATAGACAGGCAGCCTGAATGTCCACAAGGGCAGGTAAGCAAGTGAAACTGGAGGTTATTTATCACTTCATTATAAAAATTTGGTGTAAGAGGATTGTTTTCTTCGACGAATAAGGTTATCATAGTCTTGCAGGATAGGTTAACTTAGGTTTTCCTATGTTGGTGATTGAGGCAGGAAACCAAACTTTGGTCGGGGAGGTTCCTGCTTCTTTGTTTATAAGTAACTAGGTTATAATAACAGAAGGTACAGGATAAAACAATCTGACGTATTATACATCAGAATAATTTATACTGTACCTTCTTTTAATTTGCAGAATTAGAGATGGATTTGGAGCGGGTAAAGTTACGAATAACACATTATATTATCTCTAATAAGAATAAAATTGAAAGCAGTGTGGCAAATAGGAAGAAAATAATATTATATGGTCAGTGCAAAAATCCCAAGATACATAATAAATTTTTGAGATATTTAGATGATGTTGCAAGAGAAATTGGATGGTGGATATCATACTCAAGAAGTACATTTGAAGATATATATTGGCTTTTATTAGAAGAAACAATCGAAAATAGAATTGAAACCGTAGGTTTTGAAATTTCAGATTTAAAACTTAATGTAGATTATAGTGCCATAGTCAATTTGCTTATGGGTGAAAAAGTTTATGGAAATAAAAAGTATGGGTTGAGAGAATTGATTCAGAATTCTCTTGATGCTTGTAAAGTGATGAGAGAATATGCACCGCAGTTGGAATGCTATAAATATGACGAGTATGTGCCTAAAATTCAAATTATTCTAGACTATAGTAACAATCAATTGCGGATTAGAGATAATGGCATCGGCATGAGCGAAGAGGTTCTAAAAAAATATTTTCTTAACATTGGGAAATCGTACTATAAATCTAACGACTATATGTATCAGGGAAATAAATATAATCCAATTGGAAATTTCGGAATTGGTTTTTTGGCGTGTTTTATGCTATCAAAAGAAGTTATCGTTGAAACCAAGAGTTTTAAGGAAGACAAGGGATATGCATTAGTGCTGTATGCAGATAGTGAATATATTTGCAAAAAGGAGTGTGATAGCTTTAGAAATACTTTCGGTACAATGATTTCTTTAAATTTAAGTAATGCGTTGGCGGTTTTTGATAATGATGTAAAAAGAATGAGTTCCTTTTTAAAAAATACTTTTTTAGATCAGGGTATTGATATGTATGTCGAGGAGATAAAACCAGGAGAAACAAAGTTAAGTCATGCTATCAGATTGCTGCGATATGAGGAAATTATTGACGGGAAAAGTATCTTAGATAAATATTTTGATGAGATTTCATATGCGGTAGAGATAAAAGGTGCACCTAAGTCTAAAAAGATGTTTTCGGAGTTAGAATTAAGCTGGTTTATCGATAATACTATAGTATGTAGGTATAGTGAAAGTGATAAAATATTAGAATTTGTTGATATGGAATTTAAGGAATTTAAGAAGTATCTACATAATGGAGACCTAATGCTTGTTAAGATCAGAGGAGTCAAAAAGGAGTATAACGATGAATATCAAAAAATGAAAGAATTATGTAAAGGGGATGTTATTTTACATGGAAAGCAAAGAGAATGGGAAGAAGAAATCGTGTTTCCGATAAGTTATCGTGAAGATTTTGCTCGATTGTTTGAGGAGGGATGGAGCGGAAATGAAACAATAAGATGGAACCTAGTTTGGGCAAAATATGAAAAGGGGGATGCTACATGGATTAGAAATATTTTTAGTGCTGTCATAAAACAGTGTAATTTTATAGAAGATTTATCTGGAATTTCCATGGAGGTAGGAATTGTGTCATTGTTGGAAATCGGACAAGATAGGTATCTTGAATTAAAATGTTCGATGCATCATGTTGCTGATGATGAAGATAGTTCGGCAACATTTTGGAAGGGAATTCAACTTGAGAAAGCAAGAATGCGGAT
>JALERM010000136.1 GCA_022764165.1 Eubacterium sp.
GGGACTTTGTCAATAATTTGATATAAAAAAAGTAAAAAAGAGGGGGATATTTACATTGCTAATCGGTGTGAAGTGACTTCTCAAAATCACAAGGTGAAAGATAATTAATAGATGAATGAATTCTTTTAGTATTGTAAAAATTCTCAATATAGTTGTAAATAAGGGAATATGCTTGCAAGTAGTTTCTAATCTTATGCTGATAAATACATTCCTTTTTTAATGAAGCATGAAAAGACTCCTGAGCTGCATTTTCATCACATGAATGATTTAGTGATGTATAACTATAAGCAAAATTATGGCTACTAATAAACTCTCTGTAACTTTCTGAACGCATTTGGGAGCCTTTATCTGAATGTATAATCAGTCCCGGTTCAGGATTTCTTTCATCAACTGCTTTTTTCAATGTTTCTATCATTTCATTAGATGTTTGATGTTCTTCAAGATTCCAAGCTACGATTTTCCTAGAATAAGCATCCATATATGTAATCAAATAATAATTACCTTCATCTATTGTTTTAATGTAAGTAATATCAGTTGTCCATACTTGATTTATTCCTGTTATTTCTAAATTTTTAATTAAATTCACTATCTTTGATTTTTCTTCTTCAGACATTGAACTTTTTCTATGAACAAATTTTTCGGCTACAATACTGCGTATTCCAAGAGTTTTCATTGCTCTTGATACCTTAGACACAGAACATTTAATTCCTTTTGCACATAAATTCTTTGTTATTTTAGGTGCTCCATAATAACCTTTTAAATTGGCATATTCCTTAATCACTTGTTGTAGAAACTCCACTTTGTTTTCAAAAGATTTTTTGCCATTGTTTTTCCAATAATGATATGAAGAATAATTCACATCAAGAGACTTACAAATCTCATAAACTGAATAATACTTTGAAAGAGTTTCTATACTTTGATAAAGATTTAATTGTCCTTTGCTAACATAATTAGTGTTTTTTTTAATATCTCATTTTTTCTCTTAAGAACTCTTACTTCATGTTCTAATTCACTAATTCTTTCTTCATCAGAAAGAGCACTGATTTCATAGACCTTAGGGTCTTTGTGATATGCAGTAACCCATTTTTCAACAGTTTTAAGAGGGATGTTGTATTCTTTTGCAGTTCTACTTGTAGATTTGCCTAATTCACATATATCATATACTACACTTGCTTTTAATCGCTTATCATATTTTCTGCTCATGGTTTCCTCCATTGGAATATTGATTTTATTATATCATATTCCCCCTGTTACTCTATCAAAAATATGATAAACTCTCCTCGGTATGTCGGTTGGGGCGGTCTTTCTATGGCATTTGATGAACACAATGCGGCGTGGGCGGAGGAATTTAAGGAGCTATATGCCAGCCTTTCCCCAGAGGAATACCGTGCCGCTATGGAGTCAACGCTGACCGCTTTTTATACGCCGCCTGTTGTTATCAAGGCGATGTATGACGCACTTGACCGCCTGGGCTTTTCACAGGGCAATATCTTGGAGCCGTCCTGCGGTACAGGCAATTTCTTTGGTCTGCTTCCCGAAAGTATGCAAAACAGCAAGCTCCACGGTGTGGAAATCGACTCTCTCACAGGCAGGATTGCAAAGCAACTCTACCAAAAAGCGAACATTGCCATTGAGGGCTTTGAGAAAACGAATCTCCCAGACGACCATTTTGATGTAGTCCTCGGCAATGTGCCTTTTGGAGAGATAAGGGTCAATGACAGCCGATACAACGCCCAGAAATTCCTCATACACGACTACTTTTTCGCAAAGGCTCTGGATAAAGTCCGTGCCGGCGGTGTTGTGATGTTCATTACCTCAAAGGGTACGATGGATAAAGCAAGCCCAGAGGTACGCAAGTATATCGCCCAGAGAGCCGAGCTTTTAGGTGCTATCCGTCTGCCAGACAACACCTTTAAGGCAAATGCAGGCACGGAGGTCACGAGCGATATTCTTATCCTGCAAAAGCGTGACCGAGTGATGGATATAGAGCCAGACTGGGTACACCTTGATACGGACGGAGAAGG
>JALERM010000101.1 GCA_022764165.1 Eubacterium sp.
CCTAACACTACCCATCTTACAGCAGCCTCACAGAAGTCATAAAAAACCCCACCCACGAAAGCACTAATCGAATAAATTATCGCAACAACAACTAACAAAATTGCTGTTGTTAATATTAATCTCTTATTATCTTTCGCAACCTTTACATCCTTCTCAATCTTTTCTTTCATTTTTGTGTCTCCTTTCAATAGTTCATCTAAACTAATTTGATAAAGGTCACTCAAGTTCAAAATGCTAACAATATCAGGCAAGGATTTTCCATTTTCCCAATTTGATATGGTTTGCCTTGAAACCATAATTTTCTCTGCAACCTGTTCTTGTGTCAATCCAGCATTTGTTCTTGCTTCTTTTAATTTCTTCTCAATTTCCATATGTGTGACCTCCATCTGAAAGGATAATAACTCATTTATAGAAAATCATCTATCAATAGGCTTTGACACACCTTCGAAAACACTGTCAAAAACCTTTTACATACCGACATATTCAAGTTTATCTAACTGTTCCACCTATTGGAATTTGTCAATACCTATTACCATAAAGATATTTATTTGAAATTCTCTTTTGTGTTTCCAAATATTTTGTAACGTTTTCATCATAATCAGGATAATTATAACCAAGTGAATCTGCCACTTTTTTAGATATTTTTTTGAACAAACATAGACACAAATCAAACGATTTCCACATTTCTTCATACGAACTCATTGAATATGTATTTAGTAAGTTATCCCACAATTCTTTTGAAATATGCTTATCTAAAAATTTATAGTTTTTACCCAAACTGAAATTAAATCCTTTTTCAGTACCGACATACCAACTAATCATCCTAAGAAGCTCATGACGTAATACTTCATTCATATGGTCTATTGCAAATAGTATTTCACCACGAAGTAAGCCCTTGGATACATATGTTGCAACATTCCAAAATTCGTTACAACAGTCATCAAACTTTCTTTCTGTTGGACACTTAATGTAATAATCTTCATCTGTGGGAACTATTTCTGTTTTAATCATATTATCTTTATCTAACATGATTTTTACAAGTTTATCGCGAGTAAGATACTCCTCAAGCATTGAAACAGGTAACAAAGTTAAATCAATCTTTACACCATCATCAAAAAGCATTATATAAGAAAATCCTTTTTCTTCTGGAGGAAATAATTCCATATCTTCAGGTTTTTGCATCATAATTCTGTTACCAAAAACACTAAGCCAGTCATCGCTTTTCAAAAATTCTCCCATATCTATAACAAAAAAAGTAATATCATAATCTTGAAGATTGTCTTTTGGTATATTAACATTAGTGCGAGACCCCTCAAGAGTTACAATTCTAATTCTCTCATCTTGAAAAGCAAAATTCAAAACTAAATCGTATATTTCTTTTTCAGTCCTCATTTCATTCACCTCAATAAAATTATATCACAAAAAAAAGATTGATTCTAACTGTTCTTATAATTTGATAACCGCATCAAGGCAGAGCGTAAGTGCATATTCGTATGTATTACCGCCCCAGTTTCTTTCGTCGTATTTGTCAACATCTGCAAGACTGTCTGCGGTATAAAGTATCATACCCCAGGTTGCCCCTCTGAAATCAGCACAGGCCGCCAGAGCAGAACATTCCATTTCTACAACTGCACAGCCTTCACTTTTGCGATAAGCCACCTTTTCTTTGGTTTCACGGAAAAATCCATCCGTTGACCAGGTTATAACCTCCTGATATTTCATACTATGCTCAAGAATGGTTTCTTCAATTGCTTTTCTTGCCTTCTCGCTGATTTCCACAAATCGAGAAGGGGGCGCATAGTGATAAGATGTTCCCTCATCACGCAGAGCCTTGTTTGGTACGAGGAATGTACTTTCGGGGAACTTTTCCAGAGCACCGCAACTACCTGCCGAGATTACCTCTCTTACACCATAACCAATCAGCCAATCAAGTATCTGTGTGGCTGCTGCCGCACCAACGGGTGCTTGACAAAGCACAATGTCCTCACCCTTGTATTTGGTGATGTAAATGGGATAATGCTTCGTTGCACTCTCAAAAGTGGATACCTGTTTGGTATCACTTTTACTGGCATATTCATCTATGTAAGCACCAAGAAATGCGAACACACATTTCTTGGGTAAGTTCAAACCAAGATTTTCATGAGTGGGATTAAGAACTGCTGTCTGCTCTGTATCAAACTCCAAAATCGGTATTTCGTTTTTAATAATAGCCATACTATCTCTCCGTCAAATTC
>JALERM010000178.1 GCA_022764165.1 Eubacterium sp.
GATGATATACTGTGTCTATAAAATCAAAGGGAGGGTATCATATTATGCCAAACATAAGAAAAGCAATGAATAAAATCAGTAGGGGAGTGTTATCCGGTGTGGCTGCAATGGCACTTATGGTAACAGCAGCGAATGTAAGCACATGCTGCTGGTTCATTCTCGGACAGGACAAATTACCGGACAATGCGAAAAAACTCCGTAAATTTTAGAGGATGGCGTTATGAAGCTGATTACTGAATTTGCGGAAAAGATAAGTGAAAAATTAGTTCATAACGGGATTGTACCAAAGGAGGATGCTCCTTTATATCAGTATGGGATTGAAAATGCTATAACTGTTGCCGGAAACCTTCTGGCTTCTGTGACATTTGGCATTATTACGGGGAGACTGGGCGTTGTTCTGGTCTTCCTGTTCTTTTACAGCACACTTCGGAGCTTCGGCGGAGGCGTGCATTGTAAAAGCAAAGCAGGGTGTTTCTGTCTGTCAATGGCAATCTTGTTGATCCCAATCTACACCCGTGAGTGGATAATGGGAATAGTAAACAAACCGGTGCTTATTATAATCGGAATCATAGCGGTTGTGACGATACTGATATTAAGCCCGGTGGAGAGCATCAATAAGCCGCTGGATGATGAGGAAAGAAGATTTTACAGGAGAGTGAGCCACTGCATTGTTGCATTGCAGGTCTGTATTCTTGCATTCCTGTTCTGCTTGGGCAAAATAGAATATTTTTATGCCGGATACGGCAGCCTGATTTTGGTGGCTGTATTTATGGTAATTGGGGAAATTTTAACAAAGCGTTACATTTAACCGACCTACTGTTACAGTTTGCCAAACTTAATGGTATTTTCTGATATACTGCTAAAGTCAGAAAGGGCGGGCTATGCGTAACGGAGAAAACTTGTACGAAATAATAGCCGGTAACATCAGGAGGGAACGGAAAAGGTTATCCCTGACGCAGGCAAAGCTTGCGGAGCGGGCAGATGTATCCATAGATACTGTCAAAAGTATAGAAAACGGCAGGAGGGCAATGAGCCTTGACACTTATTTGAACATAGTGCAGGCATTGGAGACTTCACCGCTTGCTCTAATGAGCCGGGAACAGCCGGAACAGTACATAGAGCGTTTTATTTTTATGATGAATCGGTGTAACGAAAGAGAAATAGAGTTCGCTCTGCATATGGTGGAGCAGCTTCTGAAGGGGCAGGATAACTATTTGAGTAAATAGTGTCCTGCCGATTACTATATCTCTTTTGACAGTTTTTCGGCAAGATAAGCGATGACTTCCTCTACAGTTGGACTGTCTCCTTCACATGGAAAGTTATTCCAGAAGCGTTGTACTTTCGGATCGCTGCTTTTCATGGCATAGGAAACAGCCCGCCCAATTTCGGATTTGACTTCCTCCGGCGTGATGCCTTCTCTTTTTGCGATAATCTTCAGATTTTTTTCAATCTTTTGTTTTTTCTCTGGGTTCATGGTTTTATAAAATTCCTTCCTTAATCTCTATTACTATCATACAACATTAGAATGACCTTGCGAGTTTTTTCTATGCCCGCAGGGTTGTTTTTTTATTTTATCAAAAATATGCAAAAACATGTGCGGAAAAGGTGTACGATGTTCCATTTAAAATAGTGGGTGCAGTCACTCTGATTGTTGTTGAGCCTGCGGTACAATACTTACAGCTTAAGCAATATATAAGACGTCAGAAAGAGTAATCAATGCAGTATTATGACAAGAAAGCTATTGGTGAGCGGATTAAGGCAATCAGGCTCCATAATGGAATGACACAAAGCAGACTGGCGGAGAAACTGGACTATACCAGTGAACGTCAGCTGCAGAGGATTGAAAGCGGGGAAACTTCCTGTTCTGTGGATAAACTGATGGAACTGGCACAGATTCTCGGAGTGAGTACGGATTATTTGCTGTTTGGCTATGAGAGTGCCTGTAGAGATGACATGGAAAAGTATATGTCGGGGAAATCAGATAAGGAGAAAGAGTACATACGCAAGGTGCTGGATGCTGTGGTATCAAATATGGGTGTGTTGTTGAAGGGGGAGTGACGAAATTTGTAGAATATGATGATTTTTTGGGGAATGTGTGGTATAATTTTAAAGAAAATAGTGATATCTACAAGAAGTATATTGAACCTATAGATGAACGAGAGAGTCATGCAGATGACAGTATAAAAGAGATAATTAGGAAATATTAGAAAGGTATGGATATGGACTATCTGGAAATACATTCAGAAAATTTCGATGATATAGTGGAAGACATCAAGCAAAGAAATCTTTCAAGAAATAATATGCCCAAAATTATTGTGGGGACAGGACTTTCTGTGATTTATGGTGTTCCGGGGATGAAGGAATTAGCAGAGCACTTGGCAAAAGAAATTACACAGTCAAGTGATGAACATTTGAAAGAAATTTGGAAGAATCACTGTGATGAGATAGAAGCAAATGGCTTAGAGGCAGGTTTGTCTAATCTTGCACAAAATGAAAATGAGTTAGTAGATGCGATTAAGCCGATAACAGCAAAGTTTATTTTGGAGAGTGAGGAAAAACTTCACAGAATGATTTATGAAAAAGATACTGGTTTTTGCAGGCTGCTGAACTATTTGAGTGGTACGGTTAGTGTCGATAAAAAGATAATTGACATTATGACACCAAACTATGACCGGATTATAGAGATTATATGTGATAAGTTAGGGATAGGCGTTATCACTGGATTTTACGGGAGCCTATATGGAAAATTCAGTAGAAATCTGTTAAAACAGCCAACAGAAGTATATAATTGTAAGAATTATTCATGGATTAGGCTTTTTAAGCCTCATGGCTCCATAAATTGGATTAGTGAGAATGGAAAAGAATATCTAACAAATGATTATGAAATTCTAAAAGAAAAAGCAGAATATATTGAGATTGTAACACCTGGAAGTTCAAAGTATAAGGTTGGAATGACAAACAATACGTTTCGATGTATGAGAGAAGAATTTAATGAACTGTTGAATCCGAGGGATAATTATTCGCTTTTAATATATGGATATGGATTTAATGATGATCATTTTGACACTGCACTATTTGACAGTTTTCAGAAGAATGTCCTTATTTTATCAAGGGATGTTAAGCCGGATATAATCAATAAGGCACTGGAGAAAAAGAACATTACTGTATTTTATCATGAGGATGACAGAGAATATATGATTTATAAGTCGAAAAAATACACAATAGATATGCCGGTGTGGGATATTAATCAATTTGCTGATTTGTTTATAGGATAAAAGGGGTGATTTTATGGCAGGAAATATCAATGATTGCTTGGCAGACACAAATTGCATAGGTATGGTGGAAAATGTAGACACCAGAAAAGTTGTGGTAGGGGTTGAAAATGAAGGAGTACTAAATACATTAAAAATCAACGATATTGTTGTTTTGGGTGGAAGTAATTCTGATGAGAAGCTGATTGGAATTTTGACTAAGGTGACAAAGAAGAAAGTTGAATTTGATGAAACAGAGCAGACAGAAGACCTATCGTATTCAAATAACTGCTGTGTCATTAATTTGGTGGGAAGTTTTTACAATAAATATGGTGCCGGAAGTGAGAATAAATTCAAAAGAGCAATTAATACATATCCAGAAATAAATAGTAAAGTATATCAGGCTAATGAAGCCGCAATGCAGATGATAATGAATGCTGTGAGCGGCAAGGCGGCAGAGAGCAAAAGTTTAGAAATCGGACATTTTGCCAGCAATAAGGATGTGGCAGCAATATTAGATGGCAATCGTTTCTTTCAACGACATGCATGTATTGTTGGTAGTACAGGAAGTGGAAAATCCTATACAGTTGCCAGTGTATTGGAAAAAGCCAATCAATTACCATATGCCAATATGGTCGTTTTCGATTTGCATGGGGAATATAATGAGTTATCCTATGCAGATCAGATCAAGATTTGTGATGAACCAGATGGTTTACACATTCCATTATGGTTCTTCAATTATGAGGAAATTCATTCATTGTTTGTAGAATCATCAGAAGGGACATCAACTAATCAAAGGGCGGCGGTAATCAATTATATTTTGCAGAAGAAAAAGGAATATATCAAAAATAACATGAGTGCTGTTTCAGAAGAAATAGTCACTGCTGATACACCGGTTCCTTTTTCAGCAAAGGAACTAATAGAATATCTGGAGAATCAGAATATTTTAGAAGTCGATACTGGAGAAGTCTATAAATCAGGCGATAGTAAGGGACAGGCAAAGACGAAGAAAGGGCAGTACTATGACAAATTGACCAACTTGATTACCCGTCTGAGAAC